>JALZEM010000122.1 GCA_030862005.1 Actinomycetota bacterium
CACGGAGTACCAGATGCTTCCGGACGTGTGGTTCGCGTTCCGCGAGAGGTTCTCGTCGACGAAGCGCTCGTAATGGCCGATGTCGAGGTCCGTCTCGGCCCCATCCTCCGTCACGAACACCTCGCCGAGCTGAAACGGGCTCATCGTCCCGGGATCGACGTTCAGGTAGGGGTCGAACTTCTGGACCTGGATCCGGAGACCGCGCGCCTTCAACAACCGCCCGAGCGCCGCAGCCGTTATGCCCTTACCGAGCGACGAGACCACGCCCCCGGTCACGAAGACGTACTTCGTCGGGCGACTGCTCACCGGATTGCCGCCACGCCCGCGTGCCCCGTCACGGAAGACAAGCGTATCAAGGGGCCGAGACGTGGCCGGCTCAGGACAGGCGCCTAGAGAGCCGTGGCCGTCTGACAGAGATCGTGGAGGCGCGTGAGCGCGCGTTCGGGTTGGCCTCGGGCTCCTTCGACGAGCAGCCGCCACGAGGCGCCCGAGACATGTGCCGTCGCGCGCGTCCGCCCCTGACCGACATTCGCGAGCGCGATTCCCGCGTCAAGACGTTGCGCGACGTCGTGCCACGAGAGCGCAAACCCCTCGTCTACTTCCGTGATCACGATGAGCCCCTCACCGCCGGGCCGACGGAGCAGACCAGAAGCGCGGCTTCGCGAGACCCGCCAGCGCGCGTTCGGCGAGAGACCGCGGCGATCGGGCGTGACTCCGGTGTACGCGGGCCACCAGTCCGGGAGGTGGTACGGCTCCGAGACGAGTGCCCAGACGTCCTCGCGCGGCGCGAGCAGCACGCGCTCGGCCTCGATCACCTGAGCGTGGAGAGGAACTCGGCGCCGCCGAGCATCCGCTCGAGCTCCCGGCGGCGCTCATCATCCGCGAGCGGTTCGATCTGCGTATGAGTCGGGTCGCCGGGCACCTTCTCGACCCTGAAGTGCGCGTCGGCGACGCTGGCGATCTGCGGCAAGTGCGTGATCGTCACGACCTGTGCGCGCTCACCGAGGGAGCGGAGCGCGTCCGCGACGGCGTGCGCCGTCTCGCCGCCGATGCCCGCGTCGATCTCATCGAACACGATCGTCGGCTCGCCCGCGCCCGTATGGGCGACGGTCCGGAGCGCGAGCGCGATCCGCGAGAGCTCCCCGCCGGACGCCGTCTCCGCGACAGGCGCGAACGGGAGGCCAGGATTTGGACGGATCAGGAAGGCAATCTCGTCACTTCCGCTCGCGGACGGCTCGCGCTGCGTGATCTCCACACGGAAGTCGCCGCCGCCCATCGCGAGCTCGGCGAGCGCAGTCGTCACCTCCCCGATGAAGCGTGGGGCTGCTTCGCGTCGTGCGGCCGTAAGGGCGGCGGCGAGCTCGTCTACGCGATCCTGAGCCGCGCCGAGCGCACGCGCTGCCGCTCCCGCGGGATCCGCGTCCGCGTCGAGGCGCTCGAGCTCGGCTCGCGCCGACGCCGCACGCCCGAGGAGCTCGTCGTACGACGCGGCACCGAAGCGTCGCTTCGCGTCGCCGATCCGCTCGAGCTCCGATTCGACCTCTTCGAGCCGCTCCGGCTCGGCGGCGAGCGACGCGAGAAACGCGCGCAGCGTCGAAACCGCCTCCCGCAGGCGAACCTCGCTGTCGGCCAGGTCGCTCTCGACCGGTCCGAGCTCGGGGGCGATCGGCGCCACCTGAGCGACCGCCGCACGTGCACGCGACGTCAGCTCGGCTGCGCCGGCGCCATCCGAGAGCTCCGGTGCGAGCGCCTCGGCGGCGGCCACCGCTCCCGCCCCGAGCTCGGTCACATGCCGCAGCCGTTCGCGTTCGCTCTGCAGAGCCTTCTCCATCCCCAGGTCGAATCCGTCCGTCCGCGCCACGAGCTCGCGAAGCTCGGCGATGCGCGCGGCGTGACCGGCTGCGTCGCGAGCGAGCTCGTCGCGCGTTCGCCGAGCCGCGACGTACGAGCGCCACGCGCGCGCAAGGTCCGCCCGAACGCGAAGCTGCTCCTCTCCGATAAACGCGTCCAGAACGTCCAGCTGGAACGACGGGCGGGCGAGCCGCCGCTGCTCGAACTGGCCCGACATCGCAAGCAGCCGCTCGACGAGCGCCGCGAGCTCCTCCCGCGGAACGCTGCGCCCCCAGGCGTAGGCGCGCGTCCGCCCGTCGACGAAGACGCGACGCGCGGCTACGAGCCCATCCTCGTCCTCTGGACGAAGCTCGGCGATCGCCTCGAGGCCGACTTGCTCGAGGATGCCCGACGGAAGGTCGAACTCGGCTTCGACATACGCCTCCTCGGCGCCGGGCCCGACGTAGCTCGCGTCGCCGCGGGCGCCGAGAAGGAGGCCGATCGCCTGCGCGAGGATGGTCTTCCCCGCCCCCGTCTCACCCGTGATCGCGTTGACGCCCGCGGCGAAGGAGACCTCCGCCTGGCGGATCAGGACGAAGTTCTCGATCCGAAGGCTCCGGAGCATCAGGCGAAGACGTCGTGGTAGCGCGCGAAGAACGTGACCTCCGGAAGCAGCGCGAGCAGGCTCCGCTCGTCGCCGATCCCGACCTCGATCTGCTCGTCACCACCGAGTTCGCCGATCGCGTGGCCGTCCGCGAGCACGGTGACGGGAACGTCGGGCGTGCGATTCGTCAGCCGGACCGGGAGCCCGCGCGGGACGACGAGCGGGCGCGCGTGCAGCGAGTGCGGCGCGACGAACGTGATCGCCATCGCCTCGATCCCCCACATGAGGACAGGGCCGCCGTTCGAGAGGTTGTACGCGGTCGACCCGGACGGCGTCGAGCAGATCATCCCGTCGCACGGTTGCGTGCCGAGATCCTCGCCGCCGATCTCCCACCCGAGCTCGACCATCCGGCCGAGGCGGCTGCTCGTTGCGACCGCATCGTTGATCGCCGGGTGGGTTTCGCCCTCGAGGTCGATCCGGAGCGTGCAGAGCTCGACGACACGGTAGTCGCCGGAAAAGACGCGGCGGGCTCCCTGCTCGAGGTCCTGGCCGTCGATGCTCGTCAGGAAGCCGACGCGGCCGAAGTTGACGCCGAGGACCGGAACTCGCGTGCCCAGGTACGCGCGGAGAGCGCGGAGCATCGTGCCGTCGCCACCGAGCACGACGGCGAGATCCGCGTCCTCGTCGTGCGAGTCCACGAGCTCGATCCC
>JALZEM010000136.1 GCA_030862005.1 Actinomycetota bacterium
GGCGTCGTCCTCGGGCACGAGATCGTGGGAATCGTGAGCGAGGCGGCGAACGACCTGCTCTCGCCCGCGGTCGGAGATCGCGTGGTCGTCGCTCCCAACCTGTGGTGCGGCCACTGCGCATGCTGCCACCGCGGGCTTCGCAACCAGTGCGAGAACATGACGACGGTCGGAATCTTCGTCGACGGCGGCCTCGCGCCTCGCGTACGCGTGCCCGCGCGCGCGTGCCACCGAATCTCGAGCGCGCTCCCGGCGCACGTCGCTGCCCTCGCCGAGCCGCTCTCGACGGTCGTCCACGGCGCGCGACAGGCACGCGCCTTTCCCGGGGAGACGTCCGTCGTCCTCGGGGCGGGCCCGGTCGGGCTGATGTTCGCTGCGCTTCTGTCGGCGAGCGGCGCTCGCGTCCTCGTCGTGGAGCCCGCCGAGGAGCGGGCCGAGCTCGCGCGGACGCTCGGCGCCGACCGCGTCGTCGACCCGTCGGCCGAGGGCGTCGGCTCCGTCGTTCGTGACGAAACCGACGGGCTCGGCGCTGAAGTCGTCATAGACGCGGTCGGATCACAGCTCGCATCCGCGCTGGCCGTCGTCGGAAAGGGCGGCCGCGTCGTCCTCTTCGGGATGAACACGGAAGCGCGCACCGAGATCGCGCAGGCGCGAATCACGCGCGACGAGATCACGGTCCTCGGCTCGTACGTGGGCCAGGACGTGTTTCCCGACGCAATCCGGATTCTCGAACGGGGCCGCATCGACCTCTCGCCGCTCGTGACGCACCGGGTCGCCGTCGAGGAGCTCCCCGGCGCGCTCGGCGAGCTTCGCGCCGGCCGGGCTGCGAAGGTCGAGGTCCTTTTCTAGCGGTGGCCGAGGCCATCGTGATCGGGCGGGTCGGCATCGACCTCTACCCGAACCAGCTCGAGACGCCGCTCCGCGACGTTCGGACGTACACCCGCTTCGTCGGGGGGTTCGCCGGAAACGTGGCGACCGGACTCGCCCGCCTCGGGGTCGACGTCGCGATCGTCTCGCGCGTTGGCGACGAGGGACACGGCGAGTTCGTGCGGAACTTCCTGTCCGGCGAAGGTGTCGACGTCCGATTCCTCGCAGTCGACCCATACTGGCCGACACCGCCGACCTTCTGCGAGGTCTGGCCGCCCAATCGCTTTCCGATCACCTTCTACCGGCGCCCCACCGCGCCTGATTGGCAGCTCGTACCGGACGATTTCGATGCCGACGAGGTCGCGTCTGCGCACCTGCTATACACGACGGGAACCGGCCTCGCGCAGTCGCCGAGCCGCGAGACGACTATTGCGGCAGTGGAGTCGCACCGGGGCACGACGATCTTCGACCTCGACTGGCGACCAGCGCTCTGGGACGACCCTTCTGAGTTCGCACCGCTCGCAGCGCGAGCGGCCGCGGCGGCCGACGTCGTCCTTGGGAACGAGGAAGAGCTCGACGCGGCGGCGCTCGCGCAGCGGCCCAAACGGCTCGTCCTGAAGCGCGGCGAGCGCGGCGCGACCGTGTACGAGGAAGACGGAGAGACGAACGTTCCCGGCTACCCCGTCAAGGTCGTGAACGGTCTCGGCGCAGGCGACGCGTTCGCGGCCGCGCTCGGGCACGGGCTCCTGCGTGGATTCACGGTCACCGAGGCGGTCAGGCGGGCGACGGTCGCCGGCGCGCTCGTCGCGGCGCAGCTTGCGTGCTCGGAGGCGATGCCTCGGCTCGGCGAGCTCGAGGAGGCGCTGCCATGAAGGAACTGCTCCGGCACGCCGGCGACTGGGCTTCCGTCACGCCCGAGGATGCCGGCTGGCGCTATCTCACCTTCGGCGTCGAGCAGATAGCAGGCTCCGTCGACCGGCAAACCGGCGGGTCAGAAGTGGCGATCGTACTCCTCGAGGGCCGGTGCACGGTCGTGGCGGACGGCGACCGCTTCACGCTCGGTCCGCGCACTGGCGTGTTCGACGAGCTTCCGTGGACGCTCTATCTTCCACGAGAGACGCGGTTCAGAATCGACGGTGAGGCGCAGGTTGCGATCGCGCGCGCGCCAGTCCGCGCGAAGCTCGAGCCCGTTCTCCAGCGACCCCACGAGGTCGACGTCGAAATCCGCGGCGCGGGCAACGCGACGCGTCAGATCAACAACATGATCCAGCCCGGCTTTCCGGCCGAGCGGCTCCTCGTGGTCGAGGTGCTGACGCCCGCGGGCAACTGGTCGAGCTATCCACCGCACAAGCACGACGAGGACCGGTATCCCGACGAGGTCGTGCTCGAGGAGGTCTACTACTATCGCGCACCGGCCCCCGAGGCGTTCGCCGTCCAGCGCCTCTACCGCGAGGAACGCGGGCTGGATCTCACCGTCACGGTCCGCGACGGCGACGTTCTCCTCGTCCCGTTCGGCTACCACGCGTTCTCGGCCGCGCCGGGCTTCGATTTCTACTACCTGAACGCGCTCGCGGGCGACCACCATTCGATGGCGAACACGGATGATCCGGCGCTCGCGTGGATCCGTTCGACTTGGGACGCGATGGAGCCGGATCCGCGCGTCCCCCTCGTAACCGCGTGAGCCGCGCTTCCTGCACTCGCACGCGTGTAGCTCGGCGACCGACCGCTCCCCGCGCTCGGCTTCAGCCTATCCCCGAGAAGCGCGCGGGTGGGCGACGCAAGCGTGCCGATTCTGGGCCGAGTGGACGGAGGGCAGGCGGCTGATGGCGATCCGCGCGGCGAACGCCCCGCTCTCGTACGGCGCATTCGAGGTCACCGTCGGCGTCTATCCGAACGTGCCCGGGCCGGACGACCTCCTTGCGGAGATCGCGGCGGCCGGATACGAGGCAACGGAGCTCGGTCCGCCCGGCTACCTTGGCGGCGAACCCGACCTCGGCCCCCGCCTCGAGCGGCACGGGCTCGAGCTGACGGGCGGCTGGTGCCCGATCCGGTTCAGTGAACCGGCCCACCGCGACGACGATCTGCGCGAGCTCGATCGCACGCTCTCGCTGTTCGCCGCGGCGGGGGCGGCGGACGCTCGCCCGGTCTTCGGCGACGGCGGGTCGCCCGCCCGCGTCGCGAACCCGGGCCGCGGCGCAGAGGATCCCTCACTCGGGCTCGACGGCGCGGGTTGGAAGCGCTGGGCCGAAGGCATGAAACGGGCGCAGGAGCTCGCGGCAAGGCGCGGCTTCGAGCCGACCCTCCACGCGCACACGGCGACGCACGTAGAGGCGCCGTGGGAGATCGAGCGGGTGCTCGAGCTCACGGACGTCGGCCTCCTCGTCGACACCGGCCACCTCCTGATCGGCGGGACCGACCCGATCCAGGCTCTTCGAGACTGGGGCGAGCGCGTCAACTACGTCCACGTGAAGGACGTCCGCTTGGACGTTCTTCGCCAGGTGGTCGCCGACCGCGCGGACATGCTCGAGGCCTGGCGGCGCGGGATCTTCTGCGAGCTAGGCGAGGGCGACGTGGACCTGGAAGCGTTCTTCGCCGCACTCGGCGAAGCGGGTTACCAAGGCTGGATCGTCGTCGAACAGGACCGCATCCCGCGGCCGGACGAGGACCTTGCGGAGTCGGCGGCGGCGCAGGTCAGAAACCGCGCTTGGCTTCGCGACCACGCGGGCATCTAACCGGGTTGGGAACAGGACGGCGAGCCTTCCGGACCGGTCGACCGTTTCGGCGACGGCGCGCGCGACCTGGCGATAGCCGCTTCCGTCGCACCGGATCCGAACGCGTGCGAGAGCCCAAGATCGTCGCCTCGTCGTGACGCCACCGTGACCTTCACGTCCGCGTCCGAAAGGGAGCTCGCAACCTCCGCGCCGATCCCGCGGCTAGCTCCCGTGGCGGGTGCCACCTTGCCGTCGAGATTCTGCATGGATTGTCCTTTCGTCATTGCGCCGTCCAGCCCCCGTCGACCGCGAGCACCTCGCCCGTGACCAGCGACGCTGCAGGCGACGCGAGGAAGATGACCGCGGCGGCGACCTCGGTCGTCGTGCCGACGCGTCCGAGCGGAATTCGCGTGAGGACGTCGGCGAGGAACTCCGGCTGGTCGAGCCGCTCGGCGGTCCCGGGCGTACGGATGAACGTCGGGGCGACGGCGTTGACGGTCACGCCGTGCGGTGCCCACTCGAGCGCGAGCACGCGCGTCAGCGCCTCGACGCCACCCTTGCTCGCGGAGTACGCCGCGTGTCGCGGAATCCCGACACGCCCGGCCTGCGAGCTCATGTTCACGATGCGCCCGTAGCCGCGCTCGACCATGTGGCGTCCCGCCGCCTGGCAGGTGAAGAAGAGCCCGCGGAGGTTCACGTCCATGAGCTCGTCCCACTCCTCCTCGGGCACGTCGAGAGCGTCGTGATTCGTTCCGAGGCCGGCGTTGTTGACGAGGACGTCGAGGCGTCCCAGCCCTTCGACCACCGCCGTCACGGCCGCGCGGCTCGCGGCCGGATCGCGAACGTCGAGCTCGACCGGAAGCGCGCGCGACCCGTCCGCTTCGATCTCGGAGACCAGGTCGTGCGCGTCCGCCCGCTTCCGGACGCCCACCGCAACGTCGGCACCGGCGTCTGCGAGCGCGAGCGCGAGATCCCGCCCGATTCCGCGACCTGCGCCGGTCACGAGCGCAACCTGTCCTTCCAGGTCGAAGCGCGGGTACTCCATGGAGGAGAAGGACCCTAGTCCTCGAGGTTGAGCCAGCGAACTTTCTCGGCGGTGAGGGCCGGACGGGCGACTCGCTTCTCACGCGACGGAGAGAGGCTCGAATACTTCATGGCCACGTCGACGTTCGCGAAGTACACGGTATACCGGAGATCGCGTTTGCGAAGGTCAGCCCCGAGGCTCCACTCGACGGTTGCGCGCCCTTCACCCGCGGCCCGCCGATGGATCGCATCACCTGCCGGGGCGTCTAGCTGGCACCGGTAGGTTGGCGTGAGACGCAACGGGGGTGACCGGCGGTGGGAAGCACCACTGAGAGAAACGCGAGTGAGCTGCTCGGTGTCGGAGCGGATGCGCGACTCCTCATCCTCAATTGCGACGACCTCGGCATGTACCGAGCCGTCAACCTCGGCATCATCGAAGCGGTCACGATGGGCGTGGCGACCACGTGCAGCCTGATGACGCCGTGCCCGGACGCCTCGCACGCGATCGAGCTGCTCCGCCAGCATCCGCGGATCCCGTTCGGGATTCATCTGACGGTCGTCTGCGACCTTCCCGGCCATCTCTGGGGCCCGTTGGCCCCGAAGGAAAAAGTGCCGTCGCTCCTCGACGGAGACGGCGAGCTCTTCGGCTTGTGCCGCCTCGACGAGTTGATGGCGCAGGCGCGGCTCGATGAGCTCGAGCTGGAGTTTCGTACCCAGATCGAGACGGTGCTCACCGCGAAGCTCGAGCCGACGCATCTAGACTGGCACTGCTTCCGCGACGGCGGCCGCGACGACGTCTTCGAGCTGGGCGTAGCGCTCGCGCGAGAGTACGGGCTTGCGTTGCGGGCGTCCGATCGCGGTACCCAGCAGCGGCTCAAGACGCGCGGATTGCCGGCGAGCGACCATCCGCTGCTCGACAGCTTCTCGCTCGAGATTGACGGCAAGTCCACACGCTATGCGGAGTTGCTCCGGACCCTGCCGCCCGGGTTGAGCCAATGGGCGGTCCATCCAGCGCTCCGCGACGACGATGCCAAGGCGCTTGACCCGGACGGCTGGCGCGTGCGGCGAACTGACCACGAGTTCCTGCTCTCGCGTCAAGCGCACGAGATCATCACGCGAGAAGGCATCGTGCCCCTGGACTACCTGCGCCTGCAGGAGATCTGGCGCGGGACCTCGGGCACGGGCGCTGGGGCGTGATCGGGCCCAACGCGAGGCCCAGTCTCAAGCCGACGCCCCTCCCCTCTTCTTGGTCGAAGATCAGACGCCCTCGTAACGGCATGCCCTAGGCTCCCTCCACCTTCGGCGAGAGGCTTGGAGCGCGAACCTAGGAGGCTGCTCGATGAGATCGCGGACCGACTTGCCCACAGTTGGTGGACAGGGCCACGCGGCGCTCGCCGCGGACGTGTTTCCCGACGCCTATCACCAGAGCCTCTTTCCGCCCGTGGCCGAGCCGGCCTTCGAGAATCCCGATGAACTCGCGCGCACGTGGGGTGTCCGTTGGGGTGCATCGAGCGAGGTCGGCCGACTCCGGGCGGTGCTGATGCGGCGGCCTGGAGCCGAGCTCGAGCGCATTCGCGCCGACGCTTGGGACCCCACCGTGAACGCGCTGGTTGACCCGGATGAAGGCTGGTACTGGGAAAGCACCGAGCCGCCCGACCTCGCGCGCGTGCGTGAACAGTACGAGGGCCTCCTCGCAGTTCTGGAGGACGAGGGGGTCGAGATCCACTTCGCCGAGGCACTTCCGCCCCGCTTCTCAAAGGCGATGTACACGCGCGATCCACTCGTCACCGTCCCCGGTGGTGCGATCATCGGCAGGCTCGCACCGCGGATGCGACGCGGCGAGGAGCAGAGCATGTCCCGCGCGGTCGCCTCCCTCGGCATGCCGATACTTCGCACGATCACCGGAACCGGGCTGCTCGAGGGAGGATCCTTTGCGAAGCTGACGCCAGCGGTTGCGGCGTTCGGGACGTCGATCCGCTGCAATGACGAGGGGGCGCGGCAGCTCGAGGAGACGCTTCGACGGCTCGGCATCGAGCTCGTTGTCCTTCCGATGCCTGGATTCTCGATCCACCTGGACGGTGCGTTCGGGATGGTTGACGTCGACAAGGCGCTCGTCCACGCTCCGGTGCTGCCGCACTGGTTCCTCGACCGCCTCGCCGAGTTAGGCATCGAGCCGATTTGGTGCCATCCAGACGAGCTCTGGGCGATCAACTCGCTCGCCATACGCCCCGGCCGCGTAATCATGTGCGACCGCTATCCCTATACCGCCGAGCGGCTTGAGCGGCGAGGCATCGAGGTTGTGCGCGTCGCCTACGACGAGATCCAGTACAACGGCGGCGGCATTCACTGCTCCACCATGGAGCTCGTGAGGGACGACATCTAGTCCCGTGATCGTTCCGCGAGCGCGCTGGGGCGACGACGAGAAGCCCGACTACGTGGGGCTTCTAAGCTGGAGCGGGCTTCCGTACACCGAGGATCCGGCCGAGCTCGCAGGTGCCGACGTCGCTATCGTGGGCGCGCCGTTCGACGACCTCGTCTCGGGCCGTCCGGGTGCGCGCTTCGGCCCCCGTGCGATTCGGGCGGCCAGTGGCGGCCCCGGAGCGCACCTCGAGGCGGGGGTTGATGCGCTCTCCGAGCTTCGCGTCATCGATTTCGGGGATGCGCCTGTCGTCCCCGCTGACCCTCCCCGTTCGCACGCCGCAATCGAGAACACGGTCGCGGAGGTGGTGTCGGCAGGAGTCATGCCGATCGTGCTCGGAGGCGACCACTCGATCAGCGAGCCCGACGTCCGCGCGTGCGCGTCGGCTCACGGCGCAGTCGCGCTTATCCATTTCGACACGCACACCGACACAGCGAGCGAGGTATTCGGCGTGGGGCTCTCGCACGGAACGCCCATGTACCGCCTCGTCGAGGAAGGCGCCGTCGATCCGAGTCGCTACGTTCAGATCGGCCTTCGCGGGTATTGGCCTGGCGAGCCGGAGTTCCGTTGGCAGAAGGAATGCGGCGTCACCAGCATCTTCATGCACGACATCCGGGAGCTTGGGATCACTGAGGTCATCGCGCGCGCCACGCGCGTGCTTGGAGGCGGACCGGTCTTCATGTCGGTCGACGTGGACGTCCTCGATCCCGCCTTCGCGCCCGGAACGGGAACACCGGAGCCGGGCGGACTGACGCCGGCTGACCTGCTTTGGGCGTGCCGCACGCTGGCGGCGAAAGTCGAGCTCGTGGGCGCCGACGTCGTGGAGGTCGCGCCGACGGCGGTGGGAACCGCGGACGTCACCGCCCTCGTCGCCGACCGCGTCGTGCGCGAGACCCTTACCGGGATCGCTCTCCGCCGCCGCGCTTCGACAGCGAACGTTTAGAACAGTCGACGAGGAGTCGGGTCTCATGCTCCTCTCATCTGCCACCAGCACGGTGCTGGTGTCCGGCCCGGCCAGGCCGGTTCGCACGACGAGAGGAGCGACGAAGACAAGAAAGCGGGTCGGTTTAGCGCTTCGTGGGGAGCGAACGGGCGTACGTCGTGCCGAGTTCCACCCACTTGGCGAGCTCGCTCTTGGTGCGAACGTCTTCCGGCTCGACGCGTAGCCACCCCTGCATTCGCCGCCCGCGCATTTCCATGAAGCGAGCGTTGGTCGTCGCGACGAGAGTGTCCGACTGTGGTGGGTCTGCGCGAACCAGTACTCCACCTTGGCCGCTCGCTGCGATGGCCATGTTGCCCCCGATAAGAAAGGCGAGGCCGCCGAACATCTTCTTCTCGCTGAGATCGGCTTCGCTGCGGAGTAGTTCGCGCATGCGATCCGCGAGTTTCTCGTCGTATGCCACTCAGGCGATCGTACATCGAGGCGAAGGCAAAAGCCTTGAGCCAAGCGGGCGGAGATCCATCGAGCATGTATCGACGCGGCGTCGCCCGAACGCGCCAGCGGCCAGAAGGTCCTGGAAAGATTGCCCGGACGCCGATGACGAGGCAAGAGAGGAAGGCGGAGACGTTCCAGGCGTTGCACGCTGGCGAGCCGTTCGTGCTGCCCAACCCGTCGGACGCCGGATCCGCCCGGGTGCTCGAGAGGCTCGGCTTCCAGGCGCTCGCCACGACCAGCTCGGGCTTCGCGTTCACGCTCGGCCGGCTGGACGGCAACGTCACTTTGGACGAGGTGATCGAGCACGCCGCCCGGCTCGACCAGGCGACCGACCTGCCGCTCTCCGTCGATCTCGAGAACGGGTACGGGCCGGACCCGGGGAGCGCCGCGCTGGCGATCACCCGTGCCGCCGAGGCCGGGGCGGTCGGCGGCTCGATCGAGGACTACGACCCGGACGGGCACATCTACGAGCTCCACCATGCCGTCGAGCGAGTTGCGGCAGCGGCCGAAGCGGCGCGCGGCCTGGGCTTACCGTTCATGCTCACTGCGCGGGCCGAGAATCATCTCCGTGACAATCCGGATCTCGACGACACGATCGCTCGCCTCCAGGCATTCGAACAGGCCGGTGCCGACGTTCTCTACGC
>JALZEM010000149.1 GCA_030862005.1 Actinomycetota bacterium
TCGCGCGCTCGAGAATCGCCTCGTTCTCCTCGTCGCTCCCGTCCCGCCGAAAGCAGACCACGGAGAACGGGTATGGCGCCGCGATCTGCCACCCGGGCTCCGCTTCCACCCACGAGGCGAAGAGCCGTGCAAGCCGTACGTGTTCCCGGATCACGGCCTGGAGCCCCTCCCGCCCGTAGCAGCGCATCACGGCCCAGAGCTTGAGCGCCCGGAACCGGCGTCCGAGCGCCGGCCCGTAGTCCATCAGGTTCGTCACGTCCTCCTCATTCGTCCGGAGGTACTCCGGAACGAGGCTGAAGGCGCGCCGGAGCGCGTCCGGTCGCCGGGTGTAGAGGCAGGAGCAGTCGACCGGCGTGAAGAGCCACTTGTGCGGGTTGACGACGAGGGAATCCGCCCGCTCAGCGCCCTCGAGCGCCCATCGGTACTCCTCGCACACGGCCGCTGATCCCGCGTACGCGGCGTCGACGTGGAGCCAGGCCGCCGCGCGTTCGCACATTTCCGCAATCGCGACGACGGGATCGACCGAGGTCGTCGAGGTGGTCCCAACTGTGGCTACCACGGCCGCCGCCGGGCCACGCGCGAGGGCTTCGGCAAGTGCGTCAGGACGCATGCGAAACGCCGCGTCGACGGGGACTTTCCGCACCTCGAGCCCGAGGAGGCGTGCCGCCTTGTCAACCGAGGAATGCGCGTCCTCCGACGCGAGCACGACGCCGTCAGGCCGTTCCTCGCGCGCGGCCGCGAGGGCCGCCAGCGTCGACGTGGACGCCGTGTCCTCGATGTGGCCGTGGAGCCCGTCGGGGAGCCCGAGAAGCTGACGGAGCCAGTCGAGCGCGACCTCCTCGAGCTCCGTCGCGGCTGGGCCCGTCCGCCAAAGCATTGTGTTGACGTTGAGCGTCGACGCGACGAGCTCCGCCAGAATGCCGGGCTCCGACCCGCTGATCGCGAAGTACGCGAAGAACCGAGGGTGGTTCCAGTGCGTGGTCGCCGGAACGATGACGTCGTCGAGGTCGCGGAGCACAGCCTCGAACGGCTCGCCGCGCTCCGGCGGCGAGGCGGGAAGTGCGTTCCGGACATCACCCGGGCGAACGTCGGGAAGCACGCGCAGGTCACGAACGTCGTCCAGGTACCGCGCCGCCCACTCGACCGCCGCGTGGGCATCCCGGCGGAAATCGCTCATCCCGCACCGCGATAGAGCGGCCGGAGGCGCGTCACGCGTTGAGCATCCGCTTCACGTCCGGCCAGGGTCGCGTGTTCACGACCTGGTCGCGCGTGATCCACGCGCGGCGGGCTTGGAACACGCCGAGCTCGAGGTAGCCAAGCTCGTGCACGCGGTGCGCGTCGGTCGAGATCACGATCTTCACGCCGGCGTCCACCGCCGCGCGTGCGTGCGTGTCGGTGAGGTCGAGTCGGTCGGGCTGTGAGTTGATCTCGAGGAACGTCCCGGTCTCCGCCGCAGTCGCAAGGATCGTCTCGAAGTCGAGGTCGTAGGGGGCGCGCCTGTTCAGCTTGCGCCCGGTCGGATGCCCGATGCAGTGGACGTGCGGGTTCTCCATCGCCGCGCAGATGCGCTTCGTGAGCTCACTCCGCGGAAGGTCGAACGCGGAATGCACGGACGCCATCACCCAATCGCGCTCGGCCAGGATCTCGTCGGCGACGTCGAGTGATCCGTCCCGCCGGATGTCGACTTCGATCCCCGCCAGGATCTCCATCCGGCCGACCTGTTCGCGCAGGGCCACGATCTCCTCCGTCTGCCGCTCGAGGAGGTCGGCGCGCAGGCGCTTCGCATGGTCGCAGATCGCGATGTATTCATGCCCCAGCTCGATGGCGGTATCGACCATCTCGGAGACGGTGCCGCGGCCGTCGGACCACGTCGTGTGCATGTGGAGATCGCCCACGAGATCGCCGAGCTCGACGAGGGCGGGAAGCCCGCGGTCCCGCGCCGCCGCGAGCTCGCCGCGGTTCTCTCGCAGCTCGGGCGGGATCCACGCGTACCCGAGGCGGCGATACACCTCCTCCTCGTCGACCGTCTGGAAGACCTCGCCCGTCTCCGTCGCCTGCACGCGGTACTCGGAGACCGAGAGACCCCGACGGACGGCGTCTTCGCGGAGCGCGACGTTGTGTGCCTTCGAACCGGTGAAGTGCTGCAGGAGGTTGCCGTAGCTCTCCGGCGGCACGACGCGAAGGTCGAAGCGGAACCCGTCGTAGGACGTGATCGTCGCCTTCGTCGACCCCTTCGCCACAACCTCTGCGACACGCGGAAGCGACACGAAATGCGAGGTCAGCGCGGCCGGGTCGCTCGCGGTCGCGATCAGATCGAGGTCACGGACGACCTCGACACGACGGCGCGCGCTCCCGGCCTCCGCGACGCGGTCGCAGGCGGGATGCTCGCGTACCTCCTCGACGAGCGCGCGCAGGACCGGAAGCGCCCGCCCGAGGAGGGTCCGGCCTGTCCTCGCGTCCGCCGTCGGCCTTTGGAGCGACGCCAGGACCTTCTCCTCCGTCTTCGCGCCGAGGCCGGGGATGCCGCGCAGCCGCGCGGCCTCCGCCGCCGCGCGGAGGTCCTCGACGGACGTCACCTCGAGCTCCTCCCAGAGCCGGCGGGCCGTCTTCGGACCGAGCCCCGGGACGCGCATCACCTCCACGAGGCCGGTCGGGACGCGGTCGCGGAGCTTCGCGAGCGCCTGGAGATCGCCCGTATCGACGAGCTCGACGATCTTGCTCTCGATCGTCGAGCCGATGCCGGGGAGCTGCGTCGCCTTCCCCTCGAGCGCGAGTCGCGCCACCGGGGCGGCCGACTCCCGGATCCGCGTCGCCGCCTTCCGGTACGCGGACAGGCGAAAGCTGTCGGCGCCGTCGAGCTCGAGGAGATCGGCGAGTAGCTCGAACTTCTCCGCGAGCTGCGAATTTCCGGGCAGGCCCTCGGACACCCCGGCGATGATATGCGCGGTGCGGATTGCGATCTGCCTCCCGACCTACAACGAGCGCGACAACGTCGGGCCGATGGTTCGGGCGCTTGCGAACGTGATCGCCGAGCGCAGCCTCGACGCGAACGTCCTCGTCATCGACGACGCGTCTCCCGACGGGACCGGTGAGCTCGCCGATCGCCTTGCGCGTGAGCACGAGTGGCTGTCCGTCCTTCACCGAGAGCGAAAGGAGGGCCTCGGGCCCGCATACGTCGCGGGGTTCCGGCGCGCGCTCGTCGACGGCGCCGAGCTCATCATCGAGATGGACTGCGACTTCTCGCACGATCCGCTCGACGTCCCTCGGCTCGTCGAGGCGACGAGGAACGCCGACCTCGTCGTCGGCTCGCGCTACGTCGCAGGAGGGGGGACGCGAAACTGGGGGCCGCTCCGACGGGCGGTCAGCCGGGGCGGCTCCGTGTACGCACGCATCGTGCTCGGCGTCCCCGTGCACGATCTCACGTCCGGGTTCAAGTGCTTTCGCCGTGACGTCCTGGAGGCGATTCCGCTCGAACGGATCGGGACGAAGGGCTATGCATTCCAGATCGAGACGACGTACCGGGCGCTCCAGGCGCGCTTTCGTGTCGTCGAGATCCCGATCACGTTCACGGACCGCGAGACGGGCGGCTCGAAGATGACGCGCGGAATCGTGCTCGAGGCGATCGTGAAGGTGCCGTCGCTCCGTGTGGCCGCGGCGCGTGGTCGTCTGTGAGCATGGGTATATTCGCGCCGTGGCCGAGATCAGCGAGGTGAACGACGCGAACTTCGAGCAGGAGGTCCTCCAGTCGGACCGCCCGGTCGTCGTCGACTTCTGGGCGCCGTGGTGCGGGCCGTGCCGACTGATTGCGCCGATCCTCGAGGAGATGGCCTCGCAGCACGGCGACCGCGTCAAGTTCACGAAGCTGAACGTGGACGACAACCCGCAGATGGCGGGCCGGTTCAACGTGCTCTCGATTCCCATGGTCGTCCTCTTCGCCGAGGGCGAGGCGCAGGAGACGGTCGTCGGGGCTCGTCCCAAGAGCCATTACGAAGACGCCTGGGAACGCTGGCTGCAGGCCGCCTAGCCCCTCCTCCGTTAGAACCGCGTTAAGCCGACGCTCCGACCTAAGGACCGGCCTTGTGACGGCCGAAGCGCTGCCTGTACCGTCGACTGCGTGGAA
>JALZEM010000160.1 GCA_030862005.1 Actinomycetota bacterium
ACGGCGCAGGATCCGGTTCGCCACGCGCGGCGTTCCGCGTGCCCGCCGCGCGATCTCGTCGGCCGCCTCGTCGTCGGTCTCGACGCCGAGGATGCGCGCGGAACGGCGCACGATCTGCGCGAGCTCCTCGTGCGTGTAGAGGTCTAGCCGGTAGGTGATCCCGAAGCGGTCGCGGAGCGGTGTCGTCAGGAGACCCGTCCGCGTCGTCGCGCCGACGAGCGTGAACGATGGCAGGTCGAGCGTCAGGGTCCGAGCGGCCGGACCCTGTCCGACGATGATGTCGAGCCGGAAATCCTCGAGCGCGGGATAGAGGATCTCTTCGACGGCACGGTTCAGACGGTGGATCTCGTCGACGAAGAGGACGTCCCGTTCCTCGAGCGACGTCAGGATCGCGGCCATGTCGCCCTTGCGCTCGAGCGCCGGCCCGGCGACGGTCCTGATCCCGACGCCGAGCTCCTCGCGGATGATGTAGGCGAGGCTCGTCTTCCCGAGGCCCGGCGGGCCGGCGAGGAGGACGTGGTCGAGCGCTTCCCCACGCGCCTTCGCAGCCTGGAGCGCGATCCCGAGCTGCTCCTTGACGCGCGCTTGGCCGACGAACTCCGAGAGGCTGCGCGGACGAAGCGATCCGTCGAGCTCGTCCTCGTCCGGAGCGAGGACCGCGGCGGTCACCCGCTCGCTCATGCGGCCCTCAGAGCCGCGCGCACCCGCTCGGCAGGAGGGAGATCCGGATCGATTGCGGCGAGACGCTGCTCGGCCTCCGCGACCGAGTAACCGAGCTCGACGAGCGCGTCGCGCGCGACCAGGTGGGTGTCGTCGGAGACCGCGCCCGCTCCCTCTGGCACGGCGACGAGCGGAGCGAGCTTCTCCTTCAACTCGAGGACGACGCGCTGCGCCGTCTTCTTCCCGATCCCGGGAATCGTCTGAAAGAGGGCTGCATCCTCGCGCACGATCGCGCGGCGAAGCTCGGACGGCGAATACCCCGAGACGATCGCGAGCGCGACCTTCGGTCCGACACCCGACACGGCGAGGAGCTGCTCGAAGAGCTCGCGCTCCCCCGCTTCCGCGAACCCGTAGAGCTGAAGCGCGTCCTCCCGAACGTGAAGGTGCGTCTCGAGCGCGACCTCGTCCCGCCCTTCCGCCTTCCGCACGGCGCTCGGTGTCGCGTGGAGCCGGTAGCCGACGCCGCCGACGTCGAGGACGAGCCCCTCCGCGTCCCACACGACCGGCCGTCCGCGCAGGCGCGCGATCACCGCGTGGCCTCGACGAACGCCCGGAGCGGCGGGGCGAGCGCGTGACAGATCGCGACGGCCAAGGCATCCGCCGCGTGATCCGGTTTCGGCTTTTCATGCATGCCGAGAATCGTCTTCACCATGCGCTGAACCTGGTCCTTGTCGGCGCGGCCGTAGCCGCAGACCGCGACCTTGACGCTGGCCGGCGGATATTCCGCACACGTCACCTGGGCCGTCGCGCATGCGACGAGAACGGCGCCGCGTGCCTGGCCGACAGAGAGCGCGGTGCGCGCGTCAGCGCCCACGTACGACTCCTCGAGCACGACGGCTTCGGGCGTGTGCGCCTCGATCAGTTCGGCCACGCCGTCGTGGATCCGCTTGAGCCGGAGCTCGATCGATTCACGGGCGGGGCTCCGCCACCAGCCGTGATCGAGAGCCGTCAAGCGCCCGCCGTCTACATGGACGATCCCGTAACCGCACGCTGCCGTACCCGGGTCGATGCCGAGGACCTTCACGAGTCGAGGTTAGGCGCGGGCTCGGACGTTCCTGCGCGCCGCGTCTTCGGCCTAGCCGGCGATTACGCCTTTCATGCGCGCAACGGAATGCGCCAGCTCGTCGCAGTTCTGACCCGGCGCGGCGAGGATGTTGTCGGCCTCTCCCAGTACGGCGCGGTGCACGATTCCCTTCTCGTTGAGCGCCCACTCGCCCCGCGCGGCAAGGCGACCTTGAGCCACGGCGATCGCGGCCTTGGCGAGGAGCCCGACGCATCCGGCGACGTCGCCGCTTCCCGCTTGGTGCTCGGCAACCATGAGCGAATGGTCGGCGCCGCGGCGCCAGTACCGCGGGGCCGCTTCGCGGAGCGCCTCCGGGAACCGCGGAAACGGAAGCTCGCCTACGAGGACCTTCGCGAGCGCGAGTTCACCGGCAAGAACGTAAGTCGGCATCCCGGCGACGTAACCCTCGACGAGGTCAACCTCAAAGCGGCCCATCTCAGCCTCTTCGGCCCAGTGACGCACGAAGTCGAGGTCGCGGTAGAGGAGATCGACACGGTGCCCGTCGACGACGAGCCACGCCCCACCGTTGACGAGGCGACCCCACGTCCCCGGCTCGACGATCTCGCCCTGGAAACCAAGCCCGCGCACGGCCTCGACGTCGATCTCGCCACGGTAGTAGAGCCCGAAGTCCCAATCGCTGTCGTCGCGACCAGCGCCGCGCGCGCGTGAGCCGCCAAGGGCGACCGCTTCCACCCCGGGGATCTCGGCGAGCCGGTCGGCGATGTGTTCCACGTCGCGCACCGGCTAGGCGACGGCTTCGAGGACACGCTCGGGAATGTCGAAGTTCGCGTAGACGTCCTGGACGTCATCGTTGTCCTCCAACGCGTCGATGAGGCGCAAAAGCTTCTTCGCCGTCGCCTCGTCCTCGATCTCGACCGTCGTCTTCGGGAGCATGGTGGGCTCGGCGGACTCGTATGCGATCCCGGCGGCCTCGAGCGCATCGCGGACCGCGGGAAGCTCCTCCTGGGCCGACACGATCTCGAGGCTCGACGCCTCGCGCGTGACATCCTCTGCCCCACCCTCGGCGGCGGCGAGCGTCACCTCGTCCTCATCGAACGAGTCGGCGTCGACGAGGACGACACCCTTGCGCTCGAAGAGCCAGGCGACCGTCCCGGTTGCGCCGAGGTTTCCGTCGTGCTTCGTGAAGACGTGGCGGACGTCGGACGCCGTCCGGTTCCGGTTGTCGGTCACGGCCTCGACGAGGATCGCGACCCCACCTGGGCCGTAGCCCTCGTACGTGATCTGCTCGTATGCCTGGCCGTCCGGGCCGGCGCCGCTCCCGCGCGCGATCGCACGCTCGATGTTGTCCTTCGGCATCGAGTTGTCGCGCGCCTTCTGGATCGCGTTCGCAAGCGCGAAGTTCGCCTCCGGGTCGGCGCCGCCGTCGCGCGCAGCAATGATGATCGCGCGCGAGAGCTTCGAGAAGAGCTGGCCGCGCTTGGCGTCCGCTGCGCCCTTCTTGTGCTTGATCGAAGACCACTTGCTATGTCCGGACAAGCTGCTCCTCCGTTACCAGTTCGAGAAAACGTTCGTGCACGCGGGTGTCGTCGGTGAGCTCCGGATGGAACGCGGCGACGAGGAAGCGCCCTTCGCGGAGCAGCACCGGGTCGCCGTCGAGCGTGGCGAGGACCTCGACGTCCGGGCCGAAGCCGTCCACGCGCGGCGCGCGGATGAAGACGCCACGGAGCGGCTCGGGATCGGCGTCGAGCTCGATGTCGGCCTCGAAGCTGTACACCTGGCGACCGTAGGCGTTCCGCTCGACTGCGATGTCGACGAGGGCGAGGTGGTCGCGGCCGAGTACGATCATGCCGGCGCACGTCCCAAGGATCGGGGCCGCGAAGCGTCGCACGGCTTCGTCGAGCCCGTAGAGGCGCATGAGGCGCATGAAGGTCGTCGACTCGCCGCCGGGAATGACGAGGCCGTCGAGGCCGTCGAGTTGCTCGGGCTTCCGGACCTGGCGGACGTCCGTGCCGAGACGGCGCAGGGCTGCCGCGTGCTCGCGGAAGTTTCCCTGAAGGGCGAGCACCCCGATCGTCGGCTTCGACATGGTCACGCTGAAATTGTAGAAGTCCGCGTTCGGCGCTCTTCCGGCGGGCCCCGCTACGGCAGAGCGTCCCTGAAACGGCGACGCCTGACTCGCGCACGTGAAGCTCTCCCCCGGGGCCTTCGGCCCCTTCGCCCCCTGCGGACAGCGTACGAAAGAGATCAGCGCGTGTGGTACGCGCTTCGTCGCGTTTACGTAGACGGTCTGTGTCTTTCCAGCGGCACCCCGGCTATTGAGGTGCGCGAGACCTACCAGCCGCGCGTTTCGAGCAGCTCTTCGGGCGCGAGGGCGGACGCCTCGAGGCCGCGCATCGGCTCGCCCAACCCGACGGAGACGCGTGCGAGCACTTCGGGATCCTCGAAGTGCGTCGTCGCCTCGACGATCGCCTTCGCGCGTTCGGACGGCTCCGCACTCTTGAAGATTCCGGAGCCGACGAAAACGCCGTCGGCGCCGAGCTGCATGCAAAGCGCCGCGTCGGAGGGCGTGGCGATCCCACCGGCGGTGAAGGTGACGACGGGAAGGCGCCCGTGCTCGGCGACCCACCGTACGAGCTCGATTGGCGCCTGCAGGTTCTTAGCCTCCGTGTAGAGCTCGTCCGCGGCGAGGCCCTGAAGACGCCTGATTCCACCGAAGACGGCGCGCATGTGGCGGACCGCGTTGACGATGTCGCCGGTGCCCGCCTCGCCCTTCGTCCGAATCATCGCCGCGCCTTCGCTGAGACGGCGAAGCGCCTCGCCGAGGTTCCTGCAGCCGCACACGAACGGGACGCGGAACTTCCACTTGTCGATGTGGTGCTCCTCGTCCGCGGGTGTCAGCACCTCGCTCTCGTCGACGTAGTCAACCTCGAGGGCCTCGAGGACCTGCGCCTCGACGAAATGACCGATCCGGGCCTTCGCCATCACCGGGATCGTGACCGCCTCCTGAATCTCGCGGATCTTCTCGGGGTCGGCCATGCGTGCGACCCCGCCCTCCTTGCGAATGTCGGCGGGCACACGCTCGAGCGCCATCACGGCCACTGCGCCCGCGTCCTCGGCAATCCGCGCCTGCTCGGCCGTCGTCACGTCCATGATCACCCCGCCCTTCAGCATCTCGGCGAGGCCGCTCTTGACGCGCATGGTCCCGAGCTCGGCCATGATGAAAGTGTATCCGGGCTACGCCGCGGATCGCCGCGTCCGCTTCGCGGCGAGCTCCTGCTCGGCTGCGACCTCGTCGCGGACGAAACACGCTTCGACGTGGTCGTTCACGACGCCGCAGGCTTCCATCAGCGCGTGAACGGTCGTTGGTCCGACGAAGCGAAACCCACGCTGCTTGAGCTCCTTGGCGAGCGCAGCCGACTCGGTCGTCGTCGCGGGGACGTCCGCGAGCGTCGCAGGCGCGGGCGTTGGAGCCGGCCGGAACGACCACACGAGGTCCGGAAGCGTGACGCCCGTGCCGCGAAGCGTCACGGTCGCTCGCGCATTCGCGATCGCCGCGTCGATCTTCGCGTGGTTCCGGATGATCGACGCGTCGCCGAGCAGCCGCTCGACGTCGACTTGCCTGAACCGCGCGACGGCGTCCGGCTCGAAGTCCGCGAACGCTCGCCGGAAGCCTTCGCGCTTGCGCAGGATCGTCGTCCAGGAGAGGCCGGACTGGAACGCCTCCAGGCAGAGCCGCTCGAAGAGGCCGCGCTCGTCCGTGAC
>JALZEM010000174.1 GCA_030862005.1 Actinomycetota bacterium
CCTCCGATTCCGCGGACATTGTCCTCGTAGGGAGTCGCGGCCTCCATGGGCTGAAGGCGCTCGGGAGCGTGAGCGAACGCGTCGCGTACCAGACGCGCTCGTCTGTGCTCGTCGTCCGTCCCGGGCCGGGGAAATGAGCGCCAACGCGGGCGCGTCGGCGATCGCGAACCTAGATCGCGTCAGCAACGGCTTCGGGATCGTTGCGGTCGAGGTAAGGGGTTTCCGAAGCGCTCGCGACGTGTCCTTCTCGCCGGGGCCGTTGTGCGCGCTCGTCGGCGAGGCGAGCGCCGGCAAGTCGAATCTCCTAGCCGCGATCCGCGCCGTTCTCGATCCCGCGGGTGCTCCGGTGACGAGCGCGGACGCGGCGGAAGGCGGCGACGGACGGATCTCGATACGGGTCACGCTTGCGGGCGGCCGCGAGGCGGCGCTCGAGGCGAGTCCGGGGCACGAGACGGTGTTCGAGCACGACGCGGCGCCTACCGGCCTCTTTCTGTCTGCCGAGGCGCGCGCGGGGACCGTGCTCGCGGGCGGGAGCACGTCAGGTGACCGGGCGGATGAGGCGGTCGGAATCTTCGAGCGAGCGCTCGCGCACCGCCGGCCCAGCCGGGCAGGGCGAGCACTCTCATTGGTCGCCGCGCTCGAGGCCTGCTGCGCGCGCCGCGTCGCCGGTGTCGTGCTCCTGATCGAAGAGCCGGAGCTCTACCTTCGCCCGCAGGCGCAGCGCTACCTCTACCGCCTGCTCCGCGAGTTCGCGCTCGCTGGCAACCAGGTCTTCTACTCGACACATTCGCCAGCCTTCCTGAACGTCACACGCCTGGACGATCTGGTCTTCGTCGAGCGGCTTCCGGAGACGGGAACGCGCGCCCTCCAGCCGGAGCCGGTGTCGGCCGACGAGGACTTCCGCGTCATGACCGAGTTCGACGCCGCACGCAGCGAGCTCTTCCTCGCCCACGCGGTCATCCTGGTGGAGGGTCTAACCGAGAAGCTCGTGCTCCCGTTCGTGTTCTCGGCGCTCGGGTACGACGTCGACCGCGAGGCGATCTCGATCATCGAATGCGGAGGGAAGCCGAACATTCCGCTCTTCGCGCGGATCTGTAGGGCGACGGGGGTCTCCTTCCTCGTCGTTCACGACAGCGATCGAAAGGCGAGCGGGAGGTTGGTGGCCGCCGAGCGGGCGCTCAACGCGCTGATCGCCGAGACGGCCGGCGACCACCGCGTCGTCGTTCTCGACCCAGACTTCGAGGCAGTCGCGGGGCTCCACGGAAATCGGCGGAAGCCGGAGCGTGCTTGGAAGGAGTTCGCCGAGCGCACTTCATCCGAGATGCCCCGACAGCTCGTACGTGTCGCAGAATCCGCCGTTTCTCTCGCTCGGCGGTAATCCGCGTCTTGAGTCTGCCTCACTCTCCGTTCGTACGGGGCTGCGGTCCTAATAACGCGATCCGTTGGAGGAGCGCACCCGGCCGCGTACGCGACGCCACGGGAGCCGGTGGGCTCAAGGTGCTGGAATCACGAGCGAAGTCGACTCGTTGAAAGAAGTAGAGGAGGTGAGATAGATGGGTGCCGTTCTGATGCTGGCGTTCATCGTCCTGATCGGGCCGCTCTCCTACTTCTTCGGCGTCGACTCTCGCCGATTCTCGGATCGCGGCTGGGTCGGCGGCGCCCGCTAGCGTCGATCATTCGGGAGGGCGGGGTAGCGTAGTCGCTGGGGCGGCGCCATCACACGCGAGTCCTCCGCGGATCAGCAGCCCATTGCGGTCCTTCGGAGCGCGGCCCCAACCTCGTCTTCGAAGGGAATCGTTCGCGGCTTCGATTCCCGCTGCCTCCACTTCTCCTGCAGATCGAACGATTCGTTCGCGTCAGGCAGCGATTCGTTCCCCGGGGTTGAGCGACGGCCGGATGCTGCAGATAATCGCGCGGTGACCGCTGCATACCACTTTCTCGACCGGTGGGTGATCCCTGCACCGATTGCGGAGGTCTACGACGCAGTCGGCGATCCGCTCGGATACGAGCGCTGGTGGACCGACTTTGTTCTGCACGCGAGTGGCGACGCCGGCCCGCCAGTGCCGGGTAAGCGAAACGAACTGCTCGTGAAGGCGTATCTGCCGTACAAGGTGAACTTCGGCCTGGAGGTCATCGAGGCGGAGCGGCCGCGTCGGATCTTCTCGCGGCTGTCGAAGGACTTCGACGGCACCGGGCTCTGGACTCTGCAGGAGAAGGCTGATGCGACCGAGGCGACGCTCGATTGGCGCCCGTTGGTCAACCATTCGTTGATCAAGCACCTGACACCGGTCCTGCGCCCGCTCTTCCGTTCCAACCACACGTGGGCGATGCGGAGAGGCGAGCGTCAATTACGCGAGTACCTGCGTCGTTAGCCTGCCGAACGCGGACCGTCACCGTTGAGGTACGTCGGGACGTCGGCGTCGACGACGACCACCGCCGAGAACGTTCCGCGGGTTGATTCCCACGCCTCCATTCTCCCCCGAAGTCCGCTTCGGCTTCGCCGAAGCATGACGACTTCGGGGGGAATCATCGCTTTCGCGAGCGCCATGCGGAACTGGTTGCCAGACGGGTCGCGGAACCCGGCGTCGATGCCGTAGGGCTGCTCCGTCGGCTCCTGCACGAACTCGACGCCGCGGCTCTTGAGCTCCTCGTAGGAGGCGTAGCAGTCGTCGGTGGTGAGGAAGATTGTTCCCGCGAAGCCCTTGGCCATGAGCTCGCGCACCTGCTCGCCTGTCTCGGGGTCCATCAT
>JALZEM010000274.1 GCA_030862005.1 Actinomycetota bacterium
GGTCGCTGTCCACGAACGGGCCAGCCTCGAGACGGTTCGCGTGCTCGGCCTCTCGGACATGTGGGACAGCGTCTTCTTCGCGCTCCTGTACGGGCCGCTGTTCGCAGCAGTCATGTGGCTCCTCGTAAACCTCGCGCGTGACGGCTCGGCGCAAGGCCGACGCGCGATGCACTGGGGTCTCGGCCTGCTGGTCTTCGCTGTCGCGGCCGAGGCGCTATCGGCAAAATGGCCGCCTGTGAACGACCCGTACGACTGGGTGCACGTGATCGAGGGCGGCGCGGAAGAAGCGGCTGAGTTGGGCGGCTGGATCCTGATCGCTAGCGCGACGATCGCTACCGGCGCGCGGTTGGCGGCGCGTCGTGATCGCCTTCCTCGGCGCGCGCGCTGACGCGGCGTGCCCGCGCTAGACGGTCGGCGACCGGCCGAAGCGGCCCCGCGTTCCCGTCGCGAATGGCCTCGATCGTCCGGTTTGTAGCGTCGGCGATCACGATCGACGCACGCGCGAGCCGACCGGGACGAAGCCAGAAAGCGACCTCCTCCGGCCGCAGGCGGACGGGCACGTCGTCGCGGAACGCGACCCGGGGGAACAGCCGAACGTACGCGTCGGACGATCGGAGTCGGCGCCAAGCGCGCGCTTCCCACGGCTTCGGCGCGAGCGAATAATGGAGAATCGCCGCGCGGCGGCCGCGGTAGAGGCAGATCAGGTGCTCCTCGTCGACCACCTCGACGTGGCGAAGCGCGTCCGGGTGAAGGGATTCCCCTTCTGCACCGACCTCCTGCGCGTCATCCGGGATTTCGCTCATGAGGAGCGCATTCAGCGCTTCCTGGTCGCCCCCGTAGAACGGCTCCGACGGATCGCCGCCAATCGCGCCGGGTGGGATGCGCGCGCAGGCGCGGCGCCAGCGCTCGAGGAAGTCACGCCGGTGCTCGAGCGAAAGCGCGACGAAGCCGGCATTGACGTACCGCCGGGGACGGAGCGGCGCAGTGAGCTCGAGCGCCTCCGTCCAAACGTCGAATCGGCGATCCTTCGTTGCCTCGTGGTCCGGGTAGACGAAGATCTTTCCCGAACGGGCGGCTGCAACGGCTTCATCGAGCCGCCGGACGACGAGCATGTCGCTGTCGATCAGGACGATCGTCCCCTCGCGAAAGAGGTCGGCCGTCGGCTTGACGAGGAGCGGGTGCCCGAACGCGATTTCCGGCGGAACCGTGACCAGCGTCGCCACGCCGTCGAGGCGTCTCCGCTGGTCGGCCGTCAGGCCGGTGTCGATGACGACGAGCTCGCTGCCGTTCCCGGTCAGCCGGAGCGAGTTCAGCATCGCGACCGTGCCGACGAAGAAGCGCGAGTCGGACACCGTGAAGAACGACGGCGACGCCTCGATCACCGCCGAAACGCGGCCGAGTCGCCGCGGGCCATGTCTAGTCCAGGGTGAAGTAGTCGGGGCTTTGGTAGCGGCCCGTCTTCTCCTTGCGGATCTGGAGGAGGATGTCGTTCAGGAGCGAGGACGCGCCGAGTCGGAACAGGTCCGGGGTCAGCCATTCCGGGCCGAGGGTCTCGTTGACCGCGACGAGGTGTTGCACCGCTTGCTTCGCTTGGCGGATCCCGCCTGCGGGCTTCACGCCCACCTTTCGGCCCGTCTCCTCGTAAACATCACGCACCACTTCGAGCATGACGAGCGTAACGGGCAGCGTTGCCGCAGGCTGGATCTTGCCCGTGGACGTCTTGATGAAGTCCGCGCCGCCGGCAACCGCAAGCAGGCTCGCGCGCCGCACGTTGTCGTACGTGCCGAGCTCGCCGGTCTCGAGGATCACCTTCAGGTGGACGTTCCCGATCGCCGCCTTGACCTCGCGAACCTCCTCGTACACCTTCGCGTAGTTCCCCGAGAGGAAGGCGCCCCGGTCGATGACCATGTCGATCTCGTCGGCACCCATCCCTGCTGCGCGAACGGCCTCATCGATCTTCAGGTCGAGGGGCGTCTGACCCGACGGGAACCCGGTCGCCACCGAGGCGACCTTCACCGTCGACCCTCTCACCTTGTCGAGTGCCGCGGGGACGAGGTTCGGATAGACGCAGACGGCAGCGACGGAAGGGACGGTGGCGTCCGCAGGATCGGGCCGAACCGCCTTCGACGCGAGCGCGGCCACCTTTCCAGGCGTGTCCGCTCCCTCGAGAGTGGTCAGATCGGTCATGCGGACCGCGAGCTCGAGCGCGAAGAGCTTCGCGTCGCGCTTGATCGAACGCCTGGCGAGGCTCGCAGACCGCTCCTCCACGGCGACCTGGTCAACCGAGCCGATTCTGGGAAGCCGAGGCTCGAGCGGAAGCTCGAAGCCGCGCGGCAACGCCGGCGCCTGGACCATGAGCGGAGTGTAGCCCCGTCCACCCCATCCGACCGCTGTGGCACCGTCCTCGCTGGAAAGGAGGCTGGTGATGCAAGAGATCGACCTGAACTGGATCGCGATATTCGTCGCAGCAGTCGTGCCGGTCGTCCTTGGAGGCCTTTGGTACTCGCCGGTGCTGTTCGCGCGTCCGTGGATGCGCGCCATCGGCCGGACGCCGGACCAGCTGACAGGAGCTTCGCTTGGGTATGCCCTGTCCGCCGTCGGCGCCGTCGTGACGTCGTACGCGCTCGCGCGCATCGTTCGGTGGGCGGAGGTAGACGACCTCTGGAACGGAGCCCTGGTCGGAGTCCTCGCCTGGCTCGGGTTCGTCGCGACCGTCCTCGCCGTCAACACGTACTTCGGCGGACGCCCGCGCGCCCTCTGGGCGATCGACGCGGGCTACCAGCTCCTTTCGCTCGTCGTCATGGGTGCGATCCTGGGCGCGTGGGACTAGCGCGCGGACGAATAAAACGCCGGCCTGAGGGCAAGAGGCGGTCGTGGTCGAGGATGTCCGCGTCTCGAACTGGACCGAGCTGCACGAGCGGCTCTTCGAGAGATCGTGGAACGAGGAGCTCGGCAGGTTCCGCTCGGATTACGCCTTCCGCGGGAACGGCAACGTCGCGCACGCGCTCGAGACGAGCCTGCTCCGCCTCGGCGGCGATTCGCCGACCCTCGAGCGTCATCTGCTCCGAAACTTCCGCAAGTACGCGCGCCGCGACGCGGTGCCCGTCGACTCCGAGTGGGACTGGCTCACGCTCGCGAAACACCACCACCTGCCCACGCGCGTGCTCGACTGGAGTTATTCGCCGTACGTCGCGCTTCATTTCGCGACGGACGTGATGGACGACTTCGACGTGGACGGTGCGGTTTGGGCCGTCGACTACGTGCGTGCGCACGAGCACCTGCCGGACCGCCTCCGCCGGCTCCTTGCGGACGAGGGATCGAACGTCTTCACCGGCGAGATGCTCGGGCATGTCGCCCGCGATCTCGCCGCACTCGACGGGCTTGCGGACGAGCCGTTCCTGCTCTTCTTCGAGCCCCCCTCGCTCGACGACCGGATCGTGAACCAGCACGCGCTCTTCTCGTTGATCTCACATCCGGCCGCCCGCGTGGACGACTGGCTCGACGCGCATCCGGCGCTGGGACGGAAGATCGTCGTCCCGGCCGACCTCAAGTGGGAGTTGCGCGACAAGCTCGACCAAGTGAACGTGACGGAGCGCGTCCTCTTCCCCGGGCTCGACGGCCTCAGCCGTTGGCTGACGCGGTACTACATGCCCCGGAAGCGTTAGGCAGCATCGAAAGCCGGCCCGGGCATGACCACTCCTTCAGATGCGGTGGCTACCGGGCGGCGAGCAACTCGTCGAGAAACGGCGCCGTATCGAGCGGGTCGTAGCCGATCCGCTGCGCGATCTCCTCGCTCGACGGCTTCGTTCCCTCCCGAAAGAGCGCCGTGAGGAACTCGCCGGTCTCCGGCCGCTGCCACCAGTCGCCGCCGATCTCGGCGCGAAGGTACGCGCGGAGCTGCGCCGTCCGGATCCAGGCGCGCAGATAGTCGGCCGAGTAGAACCCATCGTCCATGTCGGCGAGGTAGCCGTCCGGCCGATAGCGGAAGCCTGTTGCCGCCCGGAGGTTGTCCGCGTACAGCGGCGCGTAGTCGGGGGCGTGGTCGAAGTCGCTCCAGATCGCGAGCTCGTAGCGGAGCTTCGCCGCATACCGGCGGAAGAGCAGAACCTCGAGGAACCTCGTCGCTTCGGCTCGGCTCTCCGCCTCCTCTACGCCGAGCTCGAAGTGCTCGGCATGCCACCCGGCCTCGCGGCTGACCGACTCGAGGAGGAAGGAGTAGATCTCCGTCAGCGCGTGGTCGCGCGCGAGCTTGCGGAATGCGTACGGGAGCGCGGCGTCGCAGCCCGCGTAATGGAGCGCGTGACCCGCCTCGTGCAGGAACGCTTGGTAGTCGTGAAGACCCCCCTGCGCCCTGGTGATCAGATGAACGACCTTCGGCGGGTCTGCCGCGATCACGCACGCGCGTGGGTTCTTTTGCGGGCGGTCGTCGAGGTCGAGACGGATCCGCGTATCCGAGGCGAGGTCGAAGCCGAGCCGCGCGAGCGTGTCCAGACAGACCGGGACCGAACGCTCCTTCGTGTAGGTGTCTGCGAGCGGTGAGAGACGGCGGGTGTAGGCGACGTGGTACGAGGAGGGCTCGTCGTCTCGCCTCGGGCCGAGGATCGCGTCCAGCCAACGGCCTCGAAGCGCCGCGTACGTTTCGGCTTGCCGCTCGGCGGCGGCTGCCAGAGCGGCCGCGAGCTCGTGGAGATCGATTCCCTTGAGAACGGCGCTTCGCCGAATCGGGTCCGACTCACCCGAAAGCTCGGCCTCGAGCGCCTCGCCCTTGCGAAGCAGGTCGAGTCGCCTCTCGTTGAAGCCCGCCGACGCGTCCGCCGTCAGCCGCCCGAGCTCCTCGCGCTCCGCGTATTCGGGCAGGACCGCGACCTGCGCCTGCGCGGCGCGAAGCGGAAGCGATTCACCGTGAAACCGGATGCGCTCCGCGAGCATCGCGTTCTGGAGCTCGTCGTAGGCCGCAGCGAGCTCGAGTGCGATGATCCCCCCTTCGCACGCTTCGCGAAGCCGGAAGAGGCGCTCGCCCTGGTCGCCGGAAGCGCTCGCTTCGGCGTCCTTCAGCGCCGTGTGCTGCTCGCGCGCGAAGAGATCCGCGTAACGCGCGACGATCGCCGCGTGCTCGCTCGTCTCCTTCTCGCCGACGCGGACGGCGCGCCCCTCCTCAGCGCTCTCGAGCAGATAGTTCCGAAGCCGCTCCTCGAAACGGTCCGCCGGTAACGTCGCCATCGACCCCTCCCTAGATTCCCAGCCGTTCGAGCATCGACTCGTCACGGCGCCATTTCGGTCGGACTTTCACCCTGAGCTCGAGGAAGACCTTGTGTCCGAGCATGAGCTCGATCTCGGGTCGCGCCTGCGAGCCGATCGTCCTGATCATACGTCCCGCCTTGCCTACGAGGATCACCTTCTGCGACTCCGTCTCGACATAGAGAGAGGCGGCGACGCGGCCGTCCTCGATCTCGTCGACCTCCACGGTGACGGCGTGCGGAACCTCGTCGTGCGTCAGTGCGAGCGCCTTCTCGCGAACGAGCTCGGCGATGCGCACCTCGGGAGCAAGATCCGTGACCTCGCCGGCGGGGAAGTAGAGCGGCCCCTCCGGCAGGAGCGCGGCAAGCTCCTCGCGAAGCGCCTCGACCCCGTCGCCGGTTTGCGCACTCACGGGGTGCAGCGCGTGGAAGTCGCCGAGGCTCGCAGCAACGTCGATCTGCGCGGCGATCTCCCCGGGCTTCAGGCGGTCGACCTTGTTTAGAGCGATCACAACGCGAGCCTTGCCGTCGAATACGCGCTGCGCGATGAAGCGGTCGCCCGCGCCGATCTTCTCGTCGGCGGACAGAACGAAGAGCACGCCGTCCACGTCGTCGAACGCCTGGTCCACCGTCCGCTGCATGTGCTCCGTGAGCGGGTCGCGCGGCCGCTGGAAGCCGGGGAGATCGACGAGGACGAGCTGGTAGTCATCGGCGTTTGCGACACCCGCGATCCGGCGGCGGGTCGTCTGCGGCTTGTCGGAGACGATCGCGACCTTCCCACCGCAGAGCGCGTTCACGAGCGTCGACTTTCCGACGTTCGGCCGGCCGGCGACAGCAACGAACCCGCTCCGCATCGATCAGAGGACGAACGAATCGGGGAGAAGCTCGGCGGGTGCACGCACGAGGAGGTCGCCGTTGTGCATGAAGGCGACCCGGTCGACGCCGAATTCGAGAAGCCACTGCCGGCAGCCGCCGCACGGCGACGCCGTGACCGCAAGAGCTTCGACGTCACCGGGACGCGCTCCCTGGGCGACGGCGCGACCGATCGCGCAGCGTTCGGCGCACATTCCGAGCGGGTACGACGCGTTCTCGACGTTGACGCCCGTGACGAC
>JALZEM010000243.1 GCA_030862005.1 Actinomycetota bacterium
GGGTCGCGCCTCGTGGTTCGAGGGGAGCTCCCACCCCGCGCACCCCGAGGGGTCATACATGAACCGTTGCGTCTTTCCTGCGCGAGGTCGATGACTGCGGGCCCATCTCTCCGTAGCGAGGCAACGAAGGGTTGAAACCGGCGTCGCGCAGCCGCAGGGTGAGCCGCGCGCATGACGTGTTCCCAGGCGGCCGCGCTACACGACCTGCGTAGCGGAGACCCGATCAACAGGGCGAGCGCGCCGAGCCAGCCCGCGAACACCATCGGGAAGAACGTGGCGTAGAACGGGAGGGCGCCGAAGCGCGCCGGAGGCATGCGAGAGCGGCTTCAGGTTCGCGCGAAGCTCGGTGGTCAACGCCTCTGCATCGTCAAGGGCCATACCGAACGACGCTTCGCGTCCTGACTATGAAACGGCCAGGCTGAGGGTCGCGGGTTCGCGCCCCGCAGCACGTCAGTTCGCGGCGACCTTTTCGCCGACGGCGGAGGGATCTCGCCACGCGCCGCCTGCGCGCTCGGCGAGGTCCGCGAACGTCGTGCGCTCGAGGATCGCGATCGTCGCGTCGCGAACCTCCTCCCACGTCTGCCGGAGCGAGCAGCCGATCATCATCGCGCACCACTCGGGGTTCTTGCGCGTCGCGCAACTGATCGGCGCGAGCTGCCCTTCGAACAGGCGGACGACCCGTTCGAGCGTGATCTCGTCGGGGGGCTTGTTAAGCCGGTAGCCGCCCGCCGGACCCCGCTCGGACCGGACGAGGCCGGCGATCCGCATCGTCGGCATCACCTGCTCGAGCACGGACTGCGGGACCGCCGTGCGACGTGCGAGCTCGCCAAGCTTGAGTGAGCCGCCTTCAAGCGCAAGCGCAAGCACGGCGCGCGTGGCGTAGTTCGTCCTGCGCGAGATCCACATGGGTTCCCTCTCTCTTGACAGCCGGCGACCGCCGCCGGTACGGTCTCGCGATCCTGAACTGACAATGTTTACAGCGAATGTAAACAATGTCAATGACCGGATCGGAAGGAGATCGTCGCCGTGCAGTTCCTCGTCGTCCTCGTGCTCTTCGGGTTCGTCGCGCAGTTGATCGACGGTGCGCTCGGCATGGCCTACGGTGCGACATCGTCGACGCTCGTGCTCGCAGCCGGGCTGACCCCGGCCGTTGCCTCGGCATCGGTGCACCTCGCTGAGCTCGGGACGACGGCGGTCGCCGGCGTTTCGCACTGGCGCTTCGGGAACGTCGACTGGCGCACGGTGCGACGGATCGGCGTCACCGGCGCCATCGGCGCCTTCATTGGCGCCGTCGTGCTGAGCTCGATCTCCGCAGAGATCGCGAAGCCCTGGATGGCGGCCATCCTGCTTCTCGTCGGCGTGTACATACTCGTGCGCTTCACGCTCGGTCGTCCCCCTGGGCCGAAGGACCGTCCGTACGTGCGCGGCCGTTACCTCGCCCCACTGGGGTTGGGCGCCGGCTTCATCGATGCGACGGGCGGTGGTGGCTGGGGACCGGTCGCGACTCCTACGATTCTCGCGACGGGGAGGATGGAGCCACGGAAGGTCGTCGGCTCGGTCGACACGAGCGAATTTCTCGTCGCACTCTCCGCGAGCGTCGGCTTCCTCCTCTCGCTCGGCAGCCAGGGGATCAAAGGCTCGGTCGTGATCGCGCTCTTGATCGGCGGCGTGATCGCGGCGCCGCTCGCGGCCTGGCTCGTCCAGAAGGTGACCGCGCGGCTCCTCGGTACGGCAGTCGGCGGCCTGATCGTGATCACGAACGTGCGCACGCTGTTTTCGACGTACGAGGTCGAGGCCGGCGTGCGGTGGCCGGTCTATCTCGCGCTCGGTGCCGTATGGGTCGGCGCTATCGCATTCGTCGTTCGTTGGCACCGCCGTGAAGGCCTGCCGCTCACGAACCGCCATGAACCTCGGCCGCCGCGGCCGACGCCGGCCTCCGAGTCGGCGGTCTGAGCGCATCGGCGGACGAGATGGCCTTAACGAGGGGGAGCGGCGGACGTGCCGGGCCCCCATTTGACTGCGCCTCGAACCGTCTCAGCGAACGCCGCGAAGGAGATACCACGCGACGCCTCGGATCGTGCGCGTGCCGTACTCGTGGCTCGGGTTCCTCCGCGTCAGGACGGCGATCGCGATCCGCCGATCGCCGTCGGTGAGGAGCGCGACCTGGTGCGTGACGGCGCCGGTTCCGGACCCCCAGCCACCCTTGAAGTAGATCCTCCAGCCGTCGGGCGTGACTGGCGGGATCCCCCACCGCTGTGACGGGACGATGTTCGCGAGAAGCCACAATGCGTACGGGCGGTGCCTCGCGGGGATGTACGAGCCGATCCGGTAGAAGAAGCGCGCCTGGTCGCCGGCCGTGATCTCGCTCAGGCCCCACGGCGTCCGCAGGCGGAAGCGCCTCATGTCCGCGCGGCGCGCGACGCGGTAGATCGCCTTCGCGCCCACGCGGTAGCGGATCGTCGTCGCGGTCGAGTTGTCCGACCACCGGATCATCGGTCCGAGCAGCCGCCGGTCTTCCCGGCGGAGCGGCCGGTCCCGCACCGAGGCTTGATTCAAGTACGCGACCATGAGCATCGCCTTGAGGACGCTCGCCGATGGGGCGACCAGCGCCCGGCGATACCCGTGGAGCACGCCGTTCTCGTTGACGACGGCAAAGCTGACGACGCCGTGGCGCGGCTCCTGATAGGCGGCGGCCGCAGCCACGCGTTCGGGCCACGTCGGTGCCGCGCTGCTCGCCGGCGCTGAAGCCGCGCCCGTAACAGCGGCCGCCACGAGAACCGCTCCGAGGACTCGCGCTGCGGTCACCGGGAGTCTTCTACCACGCGACGCCCGCGGCGTCCGGTCGCGGCAACAAACTCCCGTCATGGTCGAGGCTCCCGAGCGGGTCGTCTCGTTTCGTCCGCGCACGATTCTCGTCGTGCTCGGGGTCGCGCTCGTGTTCTCGCTCGTCCTCGCGCTCGTATACCTCGCGTGGAAGGTCATCACGTGGATCCTCATCGCAGTCTTCCTCGCCGCCGCACTCAACCCCGCGGTCGGATTCCTCGAGCGACGCGGCCTCGGACGAGGTATTGCGTCCGGCGCCGTCTTCCTGCTCGCGCTCCTCGCAATCGCAGCGCTCGGGTTCCTCCTCATCCCCCCGCTCGTCGATCAGGTGCGTCGGTTCGCGGAGGATGCGCCGCAGATCGTCGAGGACATCACCGCGGGCCGTGGGCCGCTCGGGTTCCTCGAGCAGGACTACCAGATCGTCGAGCGCGTCCGGAGCGCGGTCGAGGAGCGCGGCGCCGGCGGCGTCCTCGGCGTCACGGCGCCCGCGGTCGCGATCGCCGAGGGCGTGCTCACGGCCGTGGTCGGCGCCGTCACGATCGCGTTGCTGACGTTCTTCATGCTCCTGGAGGGACCGCGGGTGGTCGAGCGCTTCCTCGCGGTGCTCCCGGCTCCGACGAGCGTTCGCTGGCGCCGGGTCGGGGGGAACATCTACCGGACGATCGGCGGCTATGTGACTGGGAACCTGACGATCAGCGTGATCGCAGGGATCGTGACGACGATCGTCCTTTTTGCGGTCGGGAGCGACTATGCGATCGCGCTCGGCCTCGTCGTCGCTCTCCTCGACCTCATCCCGTTGGCCGGCGCCACCCTCGCAGCGATCATCGTCTCACTCGTCATCTTCGTCGAGCTCGGCTGGATCCACGGCGTGATCGTGGTCGTTTTCTTCCTGATCTACCAGCAGGTCGAGAACCACGTGCTGCAGCCGCTCATCTACGGTCGCACGGTCGAGCTTTCGCCGCTCGCCGTCCTCGTGGCCGTCCTCATCGGCGCGGAACTTGCGGGCGTGCTGGGCGCGCTCGCCGCGATTCCGGTGGCGGGCTCGATCCAGGCGATCGTCCGCGAGGTGCTCAGCGTGAAAGCCGACCCTGCGCCGCGCTGAGCTACGAGAAGGACTCGATCGAGCTGAAGAAGTCGAGCGTCCGGTCGCCACGTGGCGCGCGGTCGTAGCCCGGACCACCGTTCACGTGGTCGTGCGTCCCGTCGTACGACCAGAGAAGGTCACTGCCATATCCGCCGAGCATCGCGTCTCGGCCGGCGTCTCCCTGGATGCGATCGGGGCCCGGGCCCCCACGGAGGACGTCGTCGCCGCCCAGCCCTGCGAGCGTGTCGCTCCCGCCGAGCCCACAGAGAACATCGGCCCCCGCGGATCCTAAGAGGTAGTCGTCCCCGGCCGTCCCCGTCTTCGTGCACGGCTTCCACGGGTTGACCGGATGCGCGCGCGCGGCGGCCGGGACGACGCCGAGGGCGAGCGCGACTGCGAAGAACGTGAGACCTGACAGCAGCACCCGTAAACGCATTTCGCTTCTCCTCCTCGGCCGCAGGCCGGGGTTTGCCCCTGAATCGGCAGCGCGAACGCCGGATCGAATCCCTCGAAGGAGCAGATCGGCCGTGACGTGATCGTTACGAATGCGAAACGCGCGGATTACGTGCGGGCGAGAGGATGCAGGTGAGATGAGATCGCGCTTGACTGTCAGGAGGAATGCTGTGAAGACGACGCGCACGATCGTTCCACTCGCTTTGGCGGCGCTGGCTCTGGCGCCGGCCGCGGTAGCGGCGACGATCTACGGCACGACCGGAGACGACAGGATCGAAGGAACCGCCGGGCCCGACTACATCGAAGCACGGGCAGGAAACGACCTCGTGTACGGGCTCGCCGGAGCCGACGTGCTGGTCGGCGGCGGGGGGCTCGACAGGCTCCACGGCGGCTATGGCGCGGACGAGGTGCGCGGCGGAGCATGGGACGACTACCTGACCGGCGGGCCTGGCGGCGACAACCTTCGCGGGGAGCGCGGCGCCGACAACCTGACGGGCGGCACCGGCCACGACATCCTGTCGACCGGCTCGGGCTACGACTGGGTCCACGCGGGCCCCGGCAACGACGTCGTCGAGTCCGCCGACGGCGACGGCGCGGAGGACTTCATCTTCTGCGGCGACGGCTACGACACCGTCGAGGCGGACAGGACGGACCTGGTTCAGGGCACCTGCGAGGACGTCGTCTTCATCCCGTAGCGCCGTTGCGAGGCAAGCCTCGCCCCTACGGAGTTTTCGCGAAGGGCGCGGGAGTAGGGGTGAGGCTTGCCAGGCTAAGGTCAGCGTCCGAGCCCGCCGAGCTACCTAGCTGCTCTACGCCGCGTCGCGAAAGGAGCGAGACCACCTGCCCGAGAGGGCCGCTCTCGGTCTGACGGGACAAGCGCGTCGAGGACAAGGCGCTGAAAATGCTGAATAAGGTGTTCGCTCGAGAGGAGCAGGCGGCCATGCGGAACCGCCCCGGACGCGAGCCCGCGTTGGACCGACTCGACGAGCGTCGTGTCCTCGGCGCCTACCTGGGTTGCGAACGCCATCATCTCGCGTGCCGTCTCGTCGGCGACGTCATCGGCGAAGAAGTAGTCGGTCACGCCCACCGAGCGGGTCGGGCCTTCGGGGCGGGTGATGTCGACGGAGAGATTCGGCGGGCCCGCTTCGACGTTCACGGTCGTGTTTGGCCA
>JALZEM010000260.1 GCA_030862005.1 Actinomycetota bacterium
GGCTACTTCGCGCTCTACCACGACATCGGCGAGCTCCTGCGCGCCCGGCGGAACGCGGAGGCGGCGAATCGCGCGAAAAGCTCGTTCGTCGCGACGATGAGCCACGAGATCCGGACGCCGATGAACGGCGTGATCGGGATGGCCGGCCTCCTGCTCGACACGGAGCTCGACTCCGAGCAGCGCGAGTACGCGCAGATCATCCGGACGAGCGGAGACGCGCTCCTCGAGATCATCAACGAGATCCTCGACTACTCGAAGATCGAGGCCGGGAAGCTCGAGCTGGAGCAGGCGCCGTTCGACCTTCGGGAATGCGTCGAGGCGGCGCTCGACGTCGTCGCACCGCGGGCTGCCGAGAAGGGGCTCGAGCTCGCCTGCTTCGTCGACGGGACGGCGCCGTCCGCGATCGTCGGCGATGCGGTCCGCCTTCGCCAGATCCTCATCAACCTCGCCGGAAACGCGGTGAAGTTCACCGAGGCTGGTGAGGTGCTCCTCTCGGTCGAAGCGACACCGGCCGAGGACGGGCGCCATCTCGTGCACTTCGCCGTGCGCGATACCGGCATCGGCATCCCGGCCGACCGGATCGACTCGCTATTCGAGTCGTTCACACAGGTTGATGCGTCTACGACGCGCCGCTACGGCGGCACGGGGCTCGGTCTCGCGATCTCGAAGCGCCTCGCCGAGCAGATGGGCGGATCGATGCGGGTGGAGAGCGAGCCGGGTGCCGGCTCGACGTTCCACTTTACGATCGCCGCCGAGGGCGCTCCTGCACTCGTACGCACCTCGGAGGAGGCGGCGCCGCCGCAGCTTTCCGGCAGACGGCTCGTCATCGTCGACGACAACGCCACGAATCGCTGGATCCTCGCGGGCCATGCCGAGTCATGGGGTATGCAGGCGCGGGCGACGCCGTCGGCGGCAGAGGCGCTGGAGTGGATTCGCGGCGGAGAGCCGTTCGACCTCGCCGTCCTCGACATGCAGATGCCGGAGCTCGACGGCATCGAGTTGGCGCGCGAGATCCGCCGGAGTCGCGACGCGCAAGCGCTCCCGCTCGTTCTCCTGGCGTCGCTGGGGCGGCGGAGTGGCGGCCCGGACGCGGATGCCCTGTTCGCAGCGACGTTGACGAAGCCGATCAAGGCGTCGCAGCTCTACAACGTGCTCGTCACGGTGCTCGACCGGCAAGCCGCGCCGGCCCCGTCGGCGGCGGCGGCGACCGAGCGCGCGGCTCGGCCGAGACTGCGGATTCTGCTCGCCGAGGACAACGAGGTGAATCGCAAGCTCGCGCTCGCGCTCCTCGCGCGCATGGGCTACGAGGCGGACGTGGCGCGCGACGGGCTGGAGGCCGTCTCGGCGCTCCGCGAGGGCGCTTACGACGTGGTGCTGATGGACGTCGAGATGCCCGAGCTGGACGGGCTCGAGGCGACGCGCAGGATCAGGAGCGAATTGGCCACCGATCAGCAGCCGCGGATCGTCGCGATGACCGCGAACGCCATGGAGGGAGACCGCGAGCGGTGCCTCGCCGCCGGGATGGACGACTACGTGTCGAAGCCGATCAGGCCCGAGGCGCTGGCCGCAGCGCTCACCGAGGCGGCGCCGATCCACGAATCCGTTACGAGCGCGGCGGCGGGCGCCGGAGACGTTGTCGACGCAACCGCCCTCGAGCAGCTGCGCGGAACGGTCGGCGACGACGAATCCGTGCGCTGAGTTGATCGCGGCTTTCCCAAGTTAGGCGCCGGTGCTCCTCGCGGTTCTCCGCGGAGCGATCGGAGCCGGCGACTGCGAACGGGCTCGCGGCGCGGCGCCCTTTCGCCAATCGGTCGCCAAACCCGCTCGTCGCTACCAGGTCGGCGCGGCGCACCAGGCTTCGATGCGCGCGACCGCGTCGGCGAACTCTTCGCGCGCCACGCGGTACGGCTTCGCGTGCTCGACCACGTCCGCCTCGGCCGCGGGATCGCGGCCGGAGAGCGCCATCAGGACGTACGCGACGGGCAGCGAGTGCGCGACCACCAACACCACGCGCTCCGGCCGGTCCAGCACCTGCCGGAAGCCCACCGCGTAGCGGGCGGCGATCGCGGAGCGGGCCTCGCCGCCGGGAAGCGCGTCGCCGGAGCCGTGGGCATGCGCCCATTCGAGATACGCCCTGAGAGCACCGCCTTCGTATTCGCCGTAGCGTGGATCGTTCAGCTCTGGGACGACGACGCGCGGAACCGCCCGGCCCTGGAGGGCGAGGTCGGCCGTCTGGCGCGCCCGCTCGAACTCGGAGGTGACGCAGACGTCGATTTCCTCACCTGCGAGCTCCCGGCCGAGTCGCCGCGCCTCCTCGACGCCCCGCGGCGTCAACGCGCACGCGACGCGCACATCCCCGTTGACGAGCCCGCGCGCGCTGAACTCGCTCTCGCCGTGCCTGACGAGGATCGCGCGCTTCATCGCTCGAGCCTACTCGACGTCGGCCGCGACGAGCAGGTCTTCGCCGGCGAGGTGGACGGATCGGTTCGTGAGGCGAACGCCCTCCGTGACCCGGGCGACGCCGAGATCGCCGACGGCGTCGACGCCGGCGCCGATGATCGTAGGAGCAATCCCCACCACGAGCCGGTCGACGAGCTTGTCGGCGAGAAACGACGTGATCACACGGGCGCCTCCCTCGACGAGCAGCGAACGGACGCCGAGCTCGCGCAGCGTTGCGAGCGCGCTCGTGAGCGCGACCCCGCGTGGCCCGGACTCTGCCACCTGGAGGGCGACGCCTCGCTGCCGAAGCATTGCCCGTCGCTCCTCGGGCGCGCGTTCGGTCGTGACGACGAGCGTCCCCGCCTGGTCGTCCAGGACTTTGGCGGAAGCCGGCAGGCGAAGCGTCGAATCGAGCACGACGCGAAGCGGCGACGCTCCGGCAACCATCCGCACGGTCAGCTGCGGGTCGTCGATCATCGCCGTGCCGACGCCGACCAGGACGGCGTCGCAGGCCGCACGCAGGGCGTGGGAGATCCGCCGCTCCGGCTCGCCGCTGATCCACTTGGCGTCGCCGACCCCCGTCGCGATCCGCCCGTCGACGGTCTGGGCGTACTTGAGGATGATGTAAGGCCGCCACGCAGGCGCCGACGTGCGCCCGAGGAGCGGCGCGACGTCCGTCGCAGGTCCGATCCCGTTTCCGTCCAGGGGCGCGCCGGCAGGCGCGACGTGGCCGAGCCGATCCTCCTTCGCGTGGAGGTAGTCGATGTTCCGGACGTGGGGTGACGTCTGAAGCGGAACGGCTTCCTCCACTGCGATCCCGGCGCCCGTCAGCGCGTCGACCTTCGCCGGGTTGTTCGTGAGGAGCCGGACCGAGCGGATGCCGAGGAGCGCCAGGCAGGCCGCGGCGGCCGTGTAGTCGCGCGCGTCGGGCGGAAAGCCAAGGCGGACGTTGGCGTCGAACGTATCGGCGCCGTCCTCCTGGAGCATGTAGGCGCGCAGCTTGTTGACGAGGCCGATCCCTCGCCCCTCTTGACCCGTCGCGTAGAGGAGGACGCCTTGGCCCTCGGCCATGATCGCCTGCGCAGCGGCCCGAAGCTGCGTGCCGCAGTCGCAGCGGAGCGAGCCGAGCGCGTCGCCCGTCAGACATTCCGAGTGCAGCCGCGTGAGAACCGCACGGCCGTCGCCGACGTCTCCGCGCACGAGCGCGAGGTACACCTCGCCAGCCGAGAACTCGAACGCGTGGAGGTCGAACTCGCCGAACCTCGTGCCGAGCGGGAGCTTTGCGACTTCGCGAATCGCCATGGCCGCGTTACCTTAATCGTGTGGCCGAAACCGCCCGCGCCGTGCGCTTCCTCGCGCCGTATCGCGTCGACGTCGGCGAAGTAGGGGTCCCGGACGTCCGCAACGGGGAGCTGCTTGTGCGGGCCGAGTATTCGGGGATCAGCGCAGGCACCGAAATGCTCGTATACCGCGGCGAGGTCGACGCGAAGCTTCCGCGGGACGAGTCGTTGGGAGCGCTCGCCGGAACGTTCGAGTATCCGCTGACGTACGGGTACGCTGCCGTGGGCACAGTCGCGGCCTCCCGATCCGACCTCGCGGAGCGGGAGCGCGTCTTCGCGTTCCATCCGCATCAGGACCTGTTCGTCGTCCGGGCGGACGACGTGATCGCCGTCGGCGAGTTCGATCCGCGGACGGCGACCCTCTTCCCGCTCGTCGAGACGGCGCTCCAACTGACGCTGGATGCGGGCGTCAGGCTCGGCGAGCGCGTCGTCGTGCTCGGGCTAGGCGCCGTTGGCATCCTCGCGGGGATCCTGCTCGCGCGAAGCGGCGCCACGGTGATCGGAATCGACCCGCTCGTCTCGCGGCGCGAGGCGGCGCGCGCGTGCGGCCTCGAGGCGGCCGAGCCGGGCGAGCTGCCTGCAGGCGTCGACCTCGTCGTCGAGGCGAGCGGGAATCCGGAAGCCCTCGCCGCAGGTCTCGACCTCCTGGCGCACGAGGGCGTCGCGCTCGTTGCGTCCTGGTATGGGTCGAAGCCGGTCACGCTCCCGCTCGGCGGTGCGTTCCATCGGCGACGGCTGGAGCTCCGAAGCAGCCAGGTCTCGACGATCGGCTCGCGCGCGGCCCGCTGGAATCGGAAGCGGAGACTCGACTTCACGCGCGCGCTGATGCCGGAGCTCCCGCTCGACGTCCTCGCGACGCACACGTTCCCGTTCGAGTGCGCGCCCGACGCCTACGCGGCCGTCGCTCGCGGCGAAGAGGGGCTCGTGCACGCGGCCCTTTCATACTCGTGACGGACGGCTTCGAGATCGGCGCGTCCGCTCCGCTACGGGCGCTCCACCGGATGCCGTGGCTGCCGCCGCCCGAGGGCGACCTACATGCCCACGACTACCGCGTCGAGCTCGTGATAGGCCGGTCCGCCCTCGACCGGCGTGGGATGGTGTGCGACCTCGACGTCGTCCACGCGGCGCTTCACGAGGCGGTCGCCGAGCTCGCGGGCCAGGATCTCGACGAGTTCGTGCGCCCGCCGGACGCCGAGGCCGTCACCGTCGAGATTCTCGCGCGCTGGTTCCATCGCAGGCTTGCTGAGCCGATTCGCGTCGCGGGCGGCGAGGCGCTCGCGGTGCGCGTCTGGGAATCGGACACCGCGTTCGGCGGCTACCGCGCGCTTACGAGCTCGGAGTAGGCGGCCATGCAGCGCTCCGCGCAGGCGTCCCATGTGAGGGAGTCGCGCACGCGCTCCCTGGCCGCCTTCCCGAGCCGATCGGTCAGCACCCGGTCGCGCAGGACCTGCTCGATCCGCTCCCCAAGGGCGGCGTCATCCGTCGGGTCGACCAGGAATCCGGTCACGCCGTCCTCTATCACCTCGGGCAGCCCGCCGATCCTGCTCGCGACGACGGGTGTCCCGCTCGCCATCGCCTCGATCGCGGCGAGACCGAGAAGCTCCGAGACGCGCACCGCACGGCCGTAGCGCGTTCGATGCACGGACGGAAGGACGAACACGCGGGCGCGGCGGTAAAGCGCGGGGAGGTCGTCGTCCGGAACCGGGCCGAGGAACTCGACGCGGCGGCCGTTCGCTAGGCGCCGGAGGAGCGCGGGGTAATCCCGCTCCGGCGGGCGCGGGTCATGTCCCTCCGACCCGGCGAGGAGCACGGGCGTCCCGTCCGGGACGGCGCGGATGAGCCGGTCGATCGCCTTGTGCGGGGTGATCCGCCCGACGAAGAGGACACCTTCGCGGACGAGGTCGGGGTCCGGATGGAAACGCTCGGGGTCGGCGCCGCCGTAGACGACCCGCGTTCGTGCAGGCGGCGCCCCAAGTTCGCGCGCAGAATAGGCCGACACGGTGAGGAACCTGTCGAACAGCCGAGGCAGCAGGCCGCCCCAGTCGCCGCCCTGCAGGCCGTGGTCCGTGACCGCCGTGCGGACGCCGTGAGCGTGCGCAATCAGCGCTGCGGCGCGGCTCGGCGCGGCTCGCATGTGATGGACGTGCACGACGTCGGCTCCGGCCAGCGCGCGGGGGAGCCCGAGCGCGAGCGGGTGCGCCGGGTGGCCGCCGAGGTGCCCGAGGGGGCGGAGGACGCGTACATCGACGCCGGCATCACGCCGGCCGGGCGACGACCCGAAGCTCACGAGCCGGACGTCGACGTCGCGGCCGAGCGCTCGCGCGAGCTCGAGCGCGTACCGTTCACCGCCGCCGAGGATGCCCGTCGGGCCGAAGAGCGTCGGAGCGACGTGAACGACTCGCATCTCGTTCTCTCGCTCATCACGCTAGGCGATCCAAACCGCCGGAGCGGCGGGTACCTCTACCACCTGCGGATGGCGGAGGCGGCGCCCGAGCACGACGCGCGCGTCGAGTTCGCCTCGTTTCGGGACCACCCGTTCCCTCTCCCTGTCACCGAGGCACCTCGCCTGCTTCGGCGCGTTCGCGAGCTTCGGCCCGACGCGCTTGTCGTCGATTCGATCGCCGCCGTCTACGTCAGCCCCGTGGTCGCGCGCGCCCGACTACCCGTCATCGGCAGCCTCCACCAACCCCCCGGCGGGATCGACCACGGCCGGTTGCGCAAGCGCGCCCAAGCGCCGCTCGACGTCCGCGCCTGGAAACGCGCCGACCTCCTGATCGCCGCGAGCGACCACCTCGCCGAGCAGCTCGTAGCCGTCGGCCTGCCGAGCGGGCGGATCCGCGTCGTCCCCCCGGGACGGGACGTCGCGCAGCCGCCGAGCGGGCCGCTGCCAGATCTCCGTGCGGGTCGCGCCGCCGCGTTTTTATGTGTAGCAAACTGGCTCCCGCGCAAGGGCATTCTCGAGCTCCTCGAGGCGCTCGCGCGGCTGCGCTCGGACATCGCGACGCTCCACCTCGCCGGCGACGACCGGGCGGACCCGCGCTACGCCCGCCGCGTCCGTGCCCGGCTCGCCGATCCGGACCTCGCCGGCCGCGTCGTCGTCCACGGCTACAGGTCGCGCGAGGAGATCGCCGCGCTCTACACCGCCGCCGACGCGTTCGTCCTGCCCGCCTTCCGCGATCCGTACGGGACGGTCTGGGGCGAGGCGATGGCTTTCGGCGTCCCGGTCGTCGGCTGGCGCGCGGCGAACCTGCCCTACCTCGCCGAAGACGAGCGCGAGGCGCTACTGGTCGACCCGGGCGATGTCGACGGGCTCGCCCGCGTGCTCGCGCGCCTTGTGGGCGACGAGGCTCTCCGCCGCCGACTCGGCGAAGCCGGGCGCGCCCGCGCCCTCTCACGCCCGACCTGGGCCGAGTCCGCCGCGCTTTACTTCGAAGCGGTCCGCGATGCCGTTGCCGGCCGTCAGAGTTGATGCCGTGTCCCGGCAGGCTCCGAATCGATCTCCCCGCAGATTCAGCCGTCCAGCGCGGCAAGCGCCTCTGCCAGTGAGATCAGCTGTTCGTGCATCTCAACGAAGAAGACGGTTGTCGGCTGGCGCAGAAATGGCGTAGAGCTGGGTCGCGCGCGACCGCTCTCTCGACTTGACAGCTTCATCGCGCTGACGAGACTGAGACGTGCGGATCCGCCGCTGCGGCAACTTCGGCGGGACGCACCTGCGGCCATGAATGGAAAGAGCGCCTCTGTTGGCACTCGCGCGTAAGGACCCCGAATACGTCTGCTTCCAGTGCGGCGGCCCGATCGCCCACGGGCTCGCTCGGCTCGGCTCCATTCTCTGTCACGACTGCCGCTACGGTGGTCGAGGCTACAAAGAGGATGTCGACGCCATCCTTGCTCGGACGCCGCCGAAGCACCGGTCGACCAGCCGACGCTTCTGGCGGGGACGCTGGCCGGCCTGATCCGCGGCGTTGCATCGGCCCGATACGCCTCGGCTGCTGTGACGGCGCGGCTGCGCGGGTCAGCTCGAGAGCACCCATAGTCCCGCGGAGCGCCGGACCTAGAGGGTCCCGCGGAGCGCCGAGCCGACCGACGGACCCAGCCGTAGGCGCCGAAGCCGCCTTGCCGTGCTGCGTCGCCTGGTGTGAAGGCACTTCCTACCAGGACGGCGCAGGCGTCAGCGACTCGCTGCCACGTTGGCTCCGCGAGCAGTTGCGGGGGCAGCGACCGGCGGTCACCGCCTGTTGCGTGGGCAGCCGCAACGGCCATAGTCTCGGTCGGAGGAGCTCCGTCGTTCGCAAACAGATGTCCCGGCCGACCCGTCGCTACCACCTGCCCTCGGCCCTGCGGCCCTCGTCGCTTCGGATCGATGCCGCGGCGGCGCAGTCGCGCCTCGCGGAGGGCGCCCTCCTCGTCGACTGCCGCCGCAAGGACGACGTCGCGCACCCGCTCACGGGAGCGGCTCGAATCCCGCCCGATGAGATCCCGGCCTTCGCGTCCACGCTCGCCCCCGGGGTCGAGCTCGTCCTCGCCTGCACCTGAACGCGAGAGGCGACGAGCGTCCGTGTGGCGCACTGGCTGCATGATCAGGGGTTCCGCGCGTATGCGGTGCGGGGAGGCGTTGCCGCGCTCCTCGGCCAGTCCTCGCCTGACGAGGGGCAGATAGCGATCGAAGCGACGGTTCCGGCGTCGACGGGCCGCGCGCTCGCGGCGCTGCGGCACCCTCGCTTTCGGCTCTACTCCGCCGGCGTCCTCTTCTCCCTGATCGGGAACTGGGTCGAGGCGGCGGCGTTCGGATACGTGGTTCTGCTGCTCGGCGGCTCGGCGGCGACACTCGGAGTGATCGGCTTTCTGAACACGATTCCGAACATCGTCTTCGCGCTTCCGGGCGGTGCGCTCGCTGACCGCTACGACCGTCGCTCGCTCCTCCTTCTCTTCCAGAGCGCGAACATGGGCGTCGCCGTTCTCCTCGCAATCCTCTGGGCAACCGGCGAGTTGACCGTGCCGCTGATCGGGGCGATCGCCATCCTCGGCGGGACGCTCGGAACACTCAGCTTCCCGGCGTTCCAGGGCATGCTCGCGGCGACAGTCCCTGACAAGGACCTGGAGAGTGCCGTCGCGATCAACAGCCTCTCGCTTCAGGTCGCACGCTTCGTGGGGCCTGCGATCGCCGGGTTCCTGCTCGCCTCCGGAGGCCCGACCTGGGTCTTCGGCGCGAACGCCGCGAGCTTCCTCGCCGTCCTCGCCGTCCTCGCCGTCCTCCCCCGCTCCCACACGCTCGCCGCGACGGCGAGCAAGCTGGGCGGCGGGATCATGGACGGTCTTCGCTTCGTGGTCGGCCGCCGCAGCCTCGCCTCGCTCATGCTCCTGCTCGTGCTCGCGGGCATGTTCGGCACCCCGCCGGTCGCCTTCATGATCCCGGCGATCGTGCGCTTCCAGCTCGACGCCGGGGCCGGCACCCTCGGCGCACTGACGGCCTGTATCGGCCTTGGCTCCGTCCTGGGCTCCGTCGCGCTCATCGCACTCGCCCGGCGGCCGAACAAGGGAGAACCACTGCTCGCCGGCTACTTCGTGACCGGGCTCGCGATCGCGGCGCTTGGCGTTTCGTCCAGCGTCCCCTTCTCGCTCGCCCTCGCCGTCGTCGGCGGGGTCGGCGGCGTCGTGTTCGTCGGCTTGTCGACCGTCATCGTGCAGGCGGCCGCTCCCGACGCGCTTCGAGCGCGCGCGATGGCGATCTGGGCGGCTGCCTTTGTCGGGATGCTCCCCTTCGGAGGCCTCATCACGGCGGGGCTCGCCGCCTGGCTCGGCCCGGGCTGGGCAGTGACGGTCGACGCGCTCGTCGTCTTGGCCGGAGGTATCGCTGTGCTCGCGTGGCGCCCGCAGGTCGCGTGGCTCGGATGCGCCGCGCTGCCCGAGGCGTGCGTCGCAGCGGGCAACCCCGCGGCGGTCGCCTTCGAGGCCGAGGCGGCATCGCGCGCGTGATCCACCCCCGGTTCCGAGGCGTCTTACAAGCTCGGGAGCGAGTCTTTTGGCCTTCGCTTACGCAGCTTTTCCGCCTGCGCGGCCCCCGACGCGCCGGCACGAGTCATGCGTTCGCCTCCGATTCGGGACGGGTGAGCCCGCTCTCGTACGCGAAGATCACCGCCTGAACTCGGTCCCGGAGGCGAAGCTTGCCGAGGATGCGTTTGACGTGGGTCTTGACCGTGGACTCTTCCACGACGAGGGCTGCGGCGATCTCTCCGTTCGAGAGGCCGCGGGCGATCAGCGCAAGGACTTCGCGCTCGCGCGGCGTCAGATGCTCGAGGCGCTTATGGGCAGCGGCATCCGGGGGTGGCTGCCGCGCCATCCGGTCGATAACCCGTCGCGTCACCGAAGGCGAGAGCAGCGAGTCGCCGCCTGCCACGGAGTGAATCGCCGCGACGAGGTCCTCGGGAGTGGTTCGCTTCAGCAGGAACCCCGACGCTCCTGCGCGCAAGGCGCCGAAGATGTAATCGTCCTGCTCGAACGTCGTGAGGATGATGACGCGCGCGTGCGGCGCCGCCGCGAGCACTTCCCGCGTAGCCGCGATGCCGTCGAGGTCAGGCATGCGAACGTCCATCAGGACGACGTCCGGGCGGGACGAGCGCGCGACCGGGGCCGCCGCTCTACCATCGGCGGCCTCTCCCACGACCGCGATCGACTCGTCGCTGGACAGCACCGCCCGGAGGCCGGCGCGCATGAGGTCGTCGTCGTCGACGATCACAACGGTGACGCGCCCGTCCGTCATGCGCCGTCCCGTCCTGCGTAGGGCAGCTTCGCGCGGACGTGAAACGTGCCGTCGTCGGGGCCTGCCTCGACGCTTCCGCCGACGAGCAGAGCGCGCTCTCGCATCCCGATGATCCCATGCCCGCCGCCGGCTCCGCGCGCGTCCGGCGCGACCGGGTTCGTCACACCGATTGTGAGCGCGTCGTCCGCGAACGCGACCGCGACGTCAGCGCTGCCGCGCCCGTGGAGAAGGGCGTTGGTCAACGAATCCTGCACGATCCGATAGGCCGCCTGTTCGACCGCGGGCGGTAGCGGTCGACGTCGCCCGCCGACAGAGATGGCCACGTCAAGACCCGCTGCGCGGTGACGTTGTGCCAGCGACTCGAGCGCGGCTACGCCCATCGGCGGCTCGACCGAGCCATCCACGTCGGGCGTTGCCCCCTCATCGCGCAGCGCGGTCACGAGACCGTCGATTTCGGTCAATGTCTCGCGGGCCACGACCTCGATCGTCTCGAGCGCGTTCCGCGAGCGTTCCGGATCTTTCTCGCTCAGCAGTCGTGCTGCGCCTGCCTGGACGAGGATGACGTTGATCGCGTGACCCGCGGAATCATGGAGATCCCGCGCGATCCGCGTTCGCTCCTCGGCGGCCGCGAGCTGCCGCTCGCGCTCGGCTTCGCGTTCTGCCCGCAGCGCCCGCTCCTCGAGCTCACGCATCCGCTCGCGTCGAAGTCGCGTTCGGTCGCCCGCGACCCACGCGCCGCCCCACAGCGCTACTCCGAGCAGAATCTCTGCACCGGGAAACTTGTCCCGTGCGAGTCCGAACGCGCTCAGGTGTCCGGCGATCACGGCGATGACGACCGCTCCGATCAGCCATAGTCGCGTGCGCGACTCTTGGCGACTGAGCGCGAGGAAGTACAGGGCGACGGTTGGTCCCCACGGCGGACCCGGCGGATACTCGAGAGCGTTGAGCGCCGTGCTGCCTGCGCCGGTCACCATGAAGACGGCGAGCGGCGCCGAGCGGCGCGCGACGAGCGGCAGCGAGGCCACACCCGCGAGGAGGACGCCGACGCCGTCAACCCGGCGCGCGCCTTCCTCGGGAGCGATGAGAAGCCCGACTGTGAGCAGAAAGACGATGAGCGCGACGACGAGGTCGAGCGTGCGCTCACGACGCATGGCCCGAGCGTAGCGGCCCTCTCGTCCTCCTCGGGAGGTGCCCGCCTCCTCCCGCGGGGGTACGCGGAGGTTCCCTCCTCCGGCGGATCCGCCTTCCTCCCACGCGGCGATTCGCGCAGAAGCTCCCATGCGTACCTTCGGGCGCACGTCTACAACCGAAGGAGAAACTGTGAACGAGCCCCCTCTCGCGCGTCTCGCCGACCTCGCCTACCGCCGCCGCGGCCGGATCGTGCTTGCCTGGATCGTCGTCCTCGCGGCGGTCATCGCCGTCGTGCCGCGCTTCGCCGGCGAGTTCGCCGTCGACTTCTCGATGCCGCGCACGGAATCGCAGGCCGCCGCCGATCTCGTCGCGGAGCATTTCCCGCGGAGCTCGGGCCAGAGCGTGAACGTCGTCTGGGAGGCGCCTGCGGGCGCCCGGAAGGCCGAGACTCGGATCGACCGCTTCCTCGCAGCGGCAGGACGTGTCGACGGGATCGGGGGTCCGTCGCTCCCGCGCTACTCCCGGGACGGGACGATCGGTCTTGTGCAGCTTGAGCTCGAACGCCCCTCCTTGCAGGTCGAGAGCGACTCGGGAAGACGCCTGCTCGACCTCGCCGGCGCGGCGTCCGGCGAGGGGCTGCGCATCGAGCTCGGGGGGAACCTGATCCAGCAGGCTCAGGAGGGGACGCCTCCCGAGATGGCGGGTCTGATGGCGGCCGCGCTCGTCCTCCTGATCGCCTTCGGGTCCGTCGTTGCGGCCGGGCTGCCGCTGCTCGTGGCGGTCTTCGGCCTCGGCATCTCGGCGACGCTCATCGGCCTGCTCGCGGCGGTCGTGGACACGCCGGAGTTTGCCCCGGCCGTCGCCGGACTGATCGGAATCGGTGTCGGGATCGACTACGCGCTCCTCATCCTCACCCGCTTCCGCTCCGCGCTCGCGGGCGGGACCGAGGTCCGTGACGCGCTCGTCGAGGCGGTCTCGACCGCCGGCCGCAGCGTGATCGTCGCGGGCGGAACCGTCGTGATCTCGCTCTTCGGCCTCTTTTTCATGGGCGTCTCGTTCCTCTACGGCGTGGCGCTCTCGGCGAGCCTCGCCGTGCTCGTCGTCGTGGCCGCGTCGGTGACGCTCCTACCCGCCCTGCTCGCGTTCGCCGGCCGCCGGGTTGATCGGCTTCGCATCCCCGGTCTCGGTCGCTCGCTTCGGTCGGGCGGCGGCACGCTCGCCACGCGCTGGAGCCGGTTCGTACAGCGGCGCGCGGGTGTGGCCGCGGTGGCGGGCGCCGTTGTGTTGATCGCGCTGGCGGCGCCGGTGCTCGGGCTCCGGTACGGCTTCCCGGACGAGGGGAACGATC
>JALZEM010000330.1 GCA_030862005.1 Actinomycetota bacterium
CTTCAGAGTCGTCGACGGCGGCGCGTTTGTAAGACGTCAGCCACAGGGCGGGGCATTCCAGCGTTAGATCGCGGGCGCGGAGCCGCACAACGTGACCTATTAGACCGCGAATAGGCCGTTCGGCCTATTGACCCTGCACGATCGACGTGCTTACATCACTCTCCTAGCTGCTGCGCAGCCGTGCGCGGCGATCGAGGGGTCCTCCATGCGGAAACTCAAGATGCGGAAGCCTGCGCCGACCATGGTGGTCGCGTGCGTCGCACTCTTCGGGAGGGGGTGTCCGTGAGCAACTCCTCGAGGGGCCGCACAACAGTCCACCGCCGACGCCCTCGCCGCATCCTCGTTGCTGCGCTGCCTGCGATTGTCGCCCTGCTCGCAGCACTGCTCACTGTGGGGCCGGTTGCCCCGGCGGCGGCACAACTCGCTCCGTCGACTGGCGAAGTCATCACGATGAACGGCGGCGACCTGGTCACTCCGCCGCGTCCAGTTACCCTTCGCTCCGCCAGCAGGCTCGGCACCTCGTGGACCACGATCGACGTCGAGGCGCTCCACTCGATCCCGAGCACGGGCATGGGCTCCGTTCTGCTGGAGGTGGCGAGTTCCCGCGCGACCGCCGCCGGATCCGTCAGCGCGCGCCCATATGGATCAACCGGAGCCGGCGCGCCGATACAGCGCCATAGCACCCGCGGCGGCCGTGGCCTTGGGCTCGTGAAGGCAGGAACCGGCGGCCGCATCCAAGTCCGCAGCTCGGCCGGGGCTCCGGTGACCGCGATCCGGCTCGTGGCGTGGGTTCCGGAGAGCGCACCGCTGGTCGTGCCCGCCGAGCCAGCTGCAGAGCGCTCGTTCACCCTATCGTCGACGACCCGCCGCGTGACGATCGCGGGCGCCGGCGGCGTCCCGGCCGACGCCTCCGCCGTGATCATCGCTGTCCGGGTCAGCTCCTCGGGTCGTGGCGCCGTGTCGTCCTGGACGACCGGCGTGGCGCAGCCGTCGTATGGCGAGACATTCCCGGCGGGCACCTCACAGTTCCTCGAGGTCCTGCGTCCGGGAACCGACGGAGCCATCTCGCTCCGCGCGCCGAGCGGGTCGGGAACGGTCGGCATTCGGGTCCTCGGCTGGGCCATGGGCGACACCGTCTTGAGCCCGCGTGGAGCTCCCACCCGACTCGTTGCGGCGGCACCCGGCGCCGTGCGGCCGTTTGCCGTGGCCGGCACCGCATCGATCCCCGCGGATGCCCAGGACAGCTGGGTGAGCGTCGCGGCACCCGCCGGTGCCAGCGTGAAGGTCTGGGGCAACGCCACCGGGAGCGGCACGCCGCTACACGCGTGGCGCTCGACCGGGGCCGCGGTGTCGTTGATGCTCCCGGTCCCCGCGGGCCGACGCGCGTCGATCATGGTCACTGGCACGAGCCTGTCGTCGTCCGTGCTTACGCACGCGTGGAACAGCAACCTCGGCAACCAGTCCGTGACCCTCGTTCCGCGCCAGGGAACGGTCCTGCTTGGGGATTCCGACGTGGTCTCGTTCGACGGCGACCAGTTCGTCCTGACGGCGACCGCCGACAAGCTGGCAGCCGGAAACCACGTCATCGTCCGTGATGCGGGACTGTCTCTCGTCCTGCGCGTCGAATCGGTCACCGGTCTCACGGGCGGACGGCAGCAGGTCGCGGTGACGAAGGCGACTCTGCGGGACGCGCTTGCGGACCTCGACGCGAGCTACATCAGCCACGTCGAGCCGACGACTTCGGCCAGCCGCGCACGCAGCGCCGCGGCGGCCGCGCCCGGGTCGACCACCACGCCGCTCGGAGGCGGGGGGTGGGACTGCGGCGAGGCGAATGGCCATCCCGGCTTCGACATGTCGTTCACGGGAAGCAAGAACTTCGATATCGACCTCGCAGGTGGCACGATCGACTTCAGCGTGAAGGGATCGCTTACCAGCACGTGGACGCTCGAGGGGGAGGTCGCCCTCTACTGCACCTACAGCTTCCCCGCACTGGTGCAGGTGCCGATCGGCGCGATTCCCGGCGTGGTCTTCAAGATCAAGCCCGTTGCCAAGGCGTCACTCAGCCCGCCGACCAACCGGAAGGGTGGGATCTTCAAGGGCACCTCCACCCAGCGGATCTACGCGGCGCTGTACTACAACGGCGGCGAGCCCGTGATCGGCAACGCCTTCTCCAACACCAACAACGACAACTCGGCGATGGGCAATGGCAGTGCGAATTTCGACCTGGGCATCATGGTCGGCTTCGGAATGGCGGAGTTCAAGGACATTGATTGGGGACCGGAGCTCGGGGTGACTGCCGGCGCGACCGTGCAGATCGGGCCGCCCCAGCCGCCGGACGACGTCAACGCCTCGACGAAGCCCCCCGAGCTCGCCGGACCCCGGTGCAGCGACGCCTCCGTGGCGACGTATGCGGAGATCGGCGGGTCGATCCTGCTGCCGTTTTGGCCGGACGCCGCCTTCGACCTGTGGCGGGACGAGGGGCCGCTCCTGGTCTTCCACCGCGGGCCGTGCGTCGGCTACACGGGGACCATCACCTACAAGTGGAAGGGCTCCTATCCGCAGGGAGGCGCCGGCTGCACCGCGCAGTCGTGCCCGAGCCGCGACTGGGACCACACAATCGTCCGTACGATGCAGCCCGGGATGGCGTCGTTCAACTCTGAGTTCGGCGTCGTCGTCCAGCCATATTCCTGGACCTGGAACGGACGGGAGATCGTCGAGAACGACGTGCCACTGACGTACGACGGTCAGGCCACTACGCACTGCGTCTACGACGACACGTTCACGGGCGGCGGGACCGTTGGCTGGTCGATCCTCAACGCAACCAACGCGTTCGCCGCACAGTCGTGGCAGGGCTGGGTACCCGACGGCGGCGCGTACGCATCCTCGGCTGTCCTCGGCGAGGGAAGCTATACGCGGGACGTCTCGGGCGATCCGGAGCACTGCGGCGAGGACGGTTTCGGCACGGAGCCGCCACCGAAGCTGGACGCAAACGGGCCGGACGGCGGGACCGGCCTGCTCTCTATCGACAAGACGAGCATCAACACGACGCTCACCGGCCACCCGGAGTACCGTCCCGAGTGGGCCTGGACGATCACGTTCGCGCTCACGAGGGTGGAGTACGAGCGCTGATGGCGGTCCGGTGAGCGATTATTAGGCGCGGGACTCGTAGAACAGGAGAGTGAAGCCGGCAATCCTGAGGGCGTCCGCCGCCAATGCTGCGCCGCGCGAGCATTCGAGCAGTCGCGGGAGCCTCTCCATGCTGAGGTCTCCAGTTAGGGCGTCGCCGGCCAGAGCGCGGGCGTGAGCGCCGAGTCGATCATCTGCCGTGATGCCGCAAGGTCACTCGGGCTGGCGCGGCGAAGTGCGGGGTGAGTCGGTCCACGGGCTCGGGGGGGCGGCGCCTCTTCTTCGCCACGTCAACATACGATAGTTGTCAATGGTGACAACGATGTCGACCGGCACGTTTGGGAATATGTGTTCCGAAGTGGCCACGAATGACGCCCGAACTGTTCTGAGCTTGCTTACACCGGACGAGGTGATGCTGAGAATCTTGGCCATGAACGACGTGCGGGCCTGCTGCGCCTGTCACGGTGCGTTTACGCTCACTCTCGTCGACGTGGCCATACCCGTTCAGCGTTTCTCCTTACACGCCGGCGGGCTCGGGTGCGCGGGTGGACGGCGAACGACCGCCGGTCCACGCGTGGGTATTCGGCGCGCGATACCCCGCCGTGATTTCCCTGCCGACGAGGAACGTGCCATCGGAAAAGCTCGACCGCCTGACGATTCCGATCTGCCTCCTGAGTGCAGCCTCGCGCTGTCGTATCGTGAAGCAGGCAAGCGATCGAGACGTTTGCGGGGTCTAATCCAGGTGCGGCCCAGCTGCTTTCGGATGTAACACCAAGCGGCCTGTCTCGTCGCCGACGATCTCCTCGACGGACGTGAAGAAGGCATCGAGGACGTGCGGATCGAAATGATTTCCCCGCTTCGAACGCATCACGTCAAGTGCCTCGTCGAGCCGCAGCGTGCGCTGATACGACCGGTTGTGCGTGACGGCGTCGAAGACGTCCGCGGCCGCGACGATCCTTCCTTCGAGCGGGATCTCCTCGCCTGCAAGCCCTCGGGGATAGCCCGTTCCGTCGAAGCGCTCATGGTGGGTGTACGCGATCGTGGCGGCGAGATCGAGGAGCTCGGATCGCGACCCGGAGAGGATTTCCCAGCCCACCGTGGTGTGTGCTTCGACCAGGCGCCGCTCGTGCGGCCTCAGGGTGGAGGACCTGCTTGCGAAGATCGAGTCGGGAAATCCGATCTTGCCGATGTCGTGGAGGGGCGCGGCCAGGTGGATAAGTTCCGAGTGGGCCGGCTCAAGGCCGAGCTTGGCCGCGATGACGGCGGACGCATGCGAGACACGTTCTACGTGGGCGCCCGTGTCGCGATCACGGTACTCGGCCGCCCGCGCGAGGCGAGTGATCGTCTCCTGCTGAGCGAGGCGAACCTCGCCGAGTGCCCGCGCAAGCTCTTCCGTCCGGCGCGCGACCTCATCCTCGAGGACTCCGCGTCTGGCCCGCTCCGCGAGTTCTAGCTCGCGCCTCCGCAGCGCGTTCGCGGCTGTAATCACAAGGTCGTTGCGGCGAAACGGTTTTGTCAGGTAGCCGTACGCTCCCAGCGAGAGCGCGAAGTCGGCGATCTCCGGCTCGTCGACTCCGGACACCATCACGGTGGCCGGGTTATCGCTGCCCGCTCTTACCTCGCGGAGGAGGGCGAACCCGGACTCGCCCGGCATGTTTACGTCGCAAAGGATCAGCGCGACCGGGAGCCGCTCGAGCCACGCGCGAGCATCTTTCGCGGAGGTGGCGGCCACGCACTGGTATCCGTGCTCCTCAAGCACGGTGGTAAGGAGCGTGCACATCTGGGCGTCGTCGTCGACGACGAGAATCAGGTTCCGGCCGGATTCCATGCCTCGAGCTCGTCCAGCTTCGTGTCTTCGCGCCCGCGGACGCGTCCCCCGCCGCACGAGCCGCTAGTCGTATCGGGTTCTCATCCCAGTGTTGCGCGCAGCGACGGACAACGCAATGAATCCTTATTGGTTCGGGGACCTCATCTCTCCGCGTCCGCCGGCGGTCGAAGCGATAGCCCGCTTTCGGCTCGGTGATGAAGTAGCGCGGCTGGGCAGGCTCGGGCTCGAGCTTCTTCCGAAGCTGGGCGAGGTACATAAACACGTCCCGTATCGCGGGACGGCCCCGAGGATCGCGCGATCGTCGTAGCTTTCGCTCGTTGATCGACCGTCGCCCCGTCATGAAGCGGACTTCAGACGATCGATCCCGACGAACCGACGCTAGCCTGGAGGCAGCCCCCGTAGCTCAGTTGGATAGAGCGAACGAGGGGGAAAACTGCCACTGCGGATTCCGGAAGCAGGCTCGCTAGCGCTCGCGGCTATTGTCACCTGGTGCGGTCGGTTCTGCTCGCTTCGTTGACGCTCGTTTTGCTGCTTTCGGGTCTCATCGGCGGCGTGCTTGTCGCGCTGGGTTGTTCGGAGAACGTCGACGCTGGTACCGCGCGAGGGTCCGTGTGCTCGGCGTTGGGCGAGCCCGGTGGAGCGGGTTGGTGGCTGCTCGCCCTCGCACCGGCTGCCGTCCTTCTTGCTAGCGCGACGACGCGGTGGGGCCGAATCCGCCTCGTGCAGATAGGGGTTGCCGTCTTCCTGGGAGCAGCCGCCGTGTATGGGTTCCTTCTCGCCGTCGTGACGAGCAATTTGTTCGCATGACCCAGAGTCGGTGGTCGCCGCTCTCGTCAGCTTGTGATTCCGTGAACCGCCGAATGGTCATTCAGTCTCACCCCGCCCAGGCCGAGGAGCTATGGGAGGCCGCTTCGGTTCTCGGGCCGGCGAGCCGGCCGCTGCCACTCTTCTACGCGTTGAGTCAGGCAACGCGCCCCGTCTCTGCTGCATGGGTCGATTCGGGACCGTGGCAACCAACGACTCACGGGCTCAAAAGCGAGGAGCGGTCGCGCGATGCTCCGCTCGAGGCGCGTATCTCCGTCGCAGAAGACGCCTACGGCGTGTTCAGGCTGTTGGCTTAAGCGACTAGGTCGCGATTCTCCCGGCTGTTCGGGCGTGCTCGTCGCATGGCGGCTTCGGTCGCCATTGACTCTCGAGGTGACCGAGGGTTCGCCGTCTCGGCGACGACCGCGGTCGGACTCGAACCCGCGCTTTGGCGCCCGTGCATCGCGAGGAGCGTCGCAAGCCTCAACTCCGCCGAAACATTGGCTTCGGCTTTTTGCCATCACGCAGCCCACCGGGATCTGAAGGCGCTGCCGGTTGCGCCGAGTTTGTAGAAGCCCGCTCGCTCCATACGAGCAGAGGCAAGGCGCCCGCGGTCGCGCGCGAAAGGGCACGCATCGTGCCGCCGCGGCTGACCGTCCCAGTCCGTTCGCCGCCGCACGGTTCCGCGGAGGTGGGAAAGCGGCGCCGACCGCATCGAGTTCCGTTTACGCGGGCGCGGTCGGGGTAGGAAGCGTGGCCCGACAAGAGGAGGATTCCATGACCACGTACGGGATCGAGCAGTTGACCGCGATGCGAGGCGCCGACGTCTACAGCGTTGACGGCGAGAAGATCGGCTCCGTCGAGGAAGTGTTCGTCGACGAGCAGACAGGGCAGCCGGAATGGATTGGACTCGGAACCGGCCTATTCGGAACGAAGCGCGTGCTCGTCCCGGTGCAGGGTGCTGAGCCCGGCGACGACGGTGTCCGCGTGCCGTACAGCAAGGACCAGGTGAAGGAGACGCCTGACTTCGACAGTGAGCGGGTCAGCCAAGACGACGAGGCCCGCCTGTACGCGCATTACGGCCTTGAGTACTCGCACGCGCCATCTGACACGGGGTTGCCCGAGGGACGCGCGTCCACGGACCAGAGGCTGGATGCGGGCGTGAGCGGCGCTTCGTCCCCAGCACGCGAGACGCGCGATACCACCGAGGCGTCCTCGTCGGTCACGCGCTCGGAGGAGGAGCTCCGAGTCGGGAAGCGCGAGACCGAGGCCGGGCGGCTCAGGATGCACAAATGGATCGAGACCGAGCAGGTCGACGTTCCCGTTGACGTTCGGCGTGAAAAGGCGCGCGTCACGCGCGAGCCCGTTGAAGGGACGGTTAGCGACGAGGAGATCGGCGATGAGGAGCTCGAAGTGACCCTCCGTGAGGAGCAGCCTGTGGTCGAGAAGCAGGCGGTCGCGAAGGAGCGCGTCAGGATCGACAAGGACGTCGAGAGCGATACGGAGATGGTTTCGGACGAGCTTCGCAAGGAGCGCGTGGACATCGACGACGACGCTCCCCGCTAGGCGCACGGATCGAGTCGCATGGGGGGCGGGCTCCGCAGCCGCCCCCTCTTGTTGCTTTGGAGCCGATACCAGGCGCCGACCGACCGGGCGTGCTTTTTCAAATGGATCGAAGGCGGATAGCCGCAATCTCCCCGGACGACCGGGGTCACGACGAGGCGTTTTCCTCCCGCGTCGTGACGCTCCGGAGTGAAACAGCCGATCCAGCCGCAACGATTCTCGGACCGATGGTCCTTCACATTTGCCCGCGCTGCGGCAAGCTCCATTACTTCCGGGGCCGCTGCCGCGACTGCCGCAAACGCGCGACACGCGGCCGCTCCGTGGAGCGGCAGCAACGCTGCGGCAATGACACGCACTCGTGGACCCGCATCCGGCGCGTCGTCCTCATGCGCGATGGACGCTGTCTTCACTGCGGTTCAACCGACGACTTGATCGTCAGGTCGTTTCCTGGCTTCCGGGACTCCGCGGACCCAGGTGACTACGCGACGCTCTGCCGCCCGTGCGATGAGCGAGCCGCTACGAGACGAGCCGCGTGATCGGGCCGGGAGCACCCAGAACGCTAAGTCTCAGGGGTGTCGCGTGGCGCGAAGAAATCGCGCGGTGGGGGTTCGGGCTCGCCCCACCAGAAGCGCGTCGCCCGGACGAGCTGAAGGGTCCACGTGACGGTGAGCAGTGCGGCGAGGAGGGCGTGCAAGAACCCGAAATGCCAGTCCTGCACCGAGGGCTCGTACTGGCTCGAGACCGCCTGATGGAGCCACCCGAGCCCGACGAGCGCGAGGATCGCGAGCGAGAATGCGGCGGCCGCACCTGTGCGCCACGGAATCCATGCCACTGCGATTCCGGCGACGGCGACGATGAACACGAAGGCGGCAGGCACGCGGCCGCGCTCGAGGAACTCCTCGACTTCGCCTTCGTAGACGTCATGGACGTATCGCCCCGAGAGAGAGCCCTCGCCCGTCATGAGCTCGACGCCGGTTGCGCTTCCGTGCCGCCGGTCGGATACGGCCGAGACGAACGGAAGAAGGAACGTAAGCGCTATGACCGTGAAGAGCAGCGACGCCGGTGCACGCGCTACGTACGGTCTCGTATCGACGAAGTCGTCGAGCCGTTCGAGCATTCGAACCTACGCTAGCGAGAGCGGAGCCCCCGACTCCCGAGCCGGGGGCTCCTACCGAGCCGCGTAACGTACCCCGGGACAAGGTGCACGCGGCCCGGCAACACAGAGGATTCGCCACGGCTAGCGACAATCCTTGCGAACCGGGAAGGCGGCGATGCGGCGCTACCATGAGGCGCGCGCCGGCGCGGTGGCCGAGTGGTTAGGCAGGGGCCTGCAAAGCCCCGTACAGCGGTTCGAATCCGCTCCGCGCCTCTAGCCCGCATGGTTCCCCGCCTTGGAGTGGATTGATTTCTCGACGAGGGCGAGGTCGCGCGTCACGTCGCTGAGATCGAGGTGTCGGTACAGGTCGACGGTGGTCGCGATCGACGCGTGCATCTTCAACGGCCTCCAGGCGGTGAGAGACGTCTTGGGGAGCGAACCAGGCGTCGCCGTCTTCGACGAGCAACCGCCGCCCCCTAGACCACCTTCCTGGACCGTAGCCGCCCGGGTCTCACCCGTTTTTTGCCGCCGTGCGCTGCGACAGGCGAGGGTGGAACACGTCAGTCTTCGACGATCTCGGCGCTTACGCCCTCATTTCGAATGCTCCAGGACGTCAGGTAGACGCCGAGCTCCATCCGGGCCCCGCGCTCGTGCGGCACGGACGGCAGATAGACGTCGGCGTCGTTCGCGCTCGCCTGCTCGGCGACGCAGCCGCACTGCCGCAGATACAGGAGGAGTTCGCGCAACCGCCGCTGGTCGCTGACCTTGACTCGCACCGCAGAATCCCTCCGGCGTTCGTGGTGAGTGGGACGGGACCCAGCGGGCGGTCGCCGCAACAACCGCCCGCTGGGCAGCCGAGAGTGTTCCACGAGTTGGCCCATTTCCGGGGGTTAGCGGTCCCGTTGCCAGTAGTCGCGATAGAGTGATAGCTAACCGGGAGGGGCCGTCATCCGGCCGTACCGCTGCTCAGTAGCTCTTGGACGCGAACAGGCCCCAGAACAGCTCCGAGCCCGTCCCGCCCTCGTTCGCGAAGACGCCCGAACAGGGACCTGGTGCAGTGGACCGCCACAGCGTCAAGATCATGTTCAACGGCGAGGCGTACCGAGCCGAGTGCGTCTGCGGGTACCGCTCCGGTGACTTCGCGAGGAAGTCCGACGCCCAGCGCGACGGCGACGACCACGTCCTTCCGGTGGGGTGGTGACCGACCTCGACGGGCCGCGGCGGTTTTTGCGGAGCGCTGTGGAGCAGGCGTGCTCCAGCGTGGTGAGAAACCGACGGGACGCCGGTCGCGTTAACAACGTGACGTGACGTCAACGAAAGGAGCGAGACGATGAGGAAGCGAATCCTCGTTGTGACTGCGGCAACGAGTCTGGCTGCTGGTACGTTGGCCGGCTCGGCGCTCGCTCACTTCAATGCGGCTGCAGGTAAGCCTGTCGGCCCACCGGCACATGCACCGCAAACAGGCCATAAGGGCATGGAGTGCGGGGCACAGAACCCGAACACCCCGCTCAAGCCGCCGCT
>JALZEM010000351.1 GCA_030862005.1 Actinomycetota bacterium
ATCACGAACCCCGAGGACACCGGCCTCTTCAACCCGCACATCGACGAGATCGTCGACATCGTCCACCAGGCGGGGGGCCTCTGCCACTACGACCAGGCCAACGCGAACGGGATCCTCGGCATCACCCGCGCGCGCGAGGCGGGCTTCGACTTCTGCCAGTTCAACCTCCACAAGACCTTCTCGTCGCCGCACAGCTCGATGGGGATGCCGTGCGGGCCGGCCGGCGTCACGAAGGAGCTGGCGCCGTTCCTGCCCATGCCGACCGTCGAGTTCGACGGGTCGCGCTACTACCTCGACTACGACCGCCCGCAGTCGGTCGGGAAGATCCGGGCGTTCCACGGCGTGCCGGCCACCGTCGTGCGCTCGTACGCCTGGGTGCTCAGCCTGGGAGCCGACGGACTCCGCGAGGTCGCCGAGTGCGCCGTCCTGAACAACAACTACCTCGCGAAGAGGCTCGCGGACATCCCTGGAATCGAGATCTCGTTTGCCGACACGAACCGCGAGCGCCGCCTGGAGCAGATCCGCTACAGCCTCGCGAAGCTCCAGGAGGAGACCGGCGTCGGCACGCTCGACGTCGCGCGCCGGACGGCCGACTTCGGCGTCGCGGGCTACTTCCCGAGCCACGAGCCGTGGATCGTGCCGGAGCCGATGACGCTCGAGCCCTCGGAGTCCTACTCGCGCGCCGACCTCGACACGTACGCCGAGATCTTGGCCCAGATCGCGCGGGAGGCGTACGAGGATCCGCAGGTCGTGCTCGACGCGCCCCACCGGAGCACGGTGCACAAGATGGCACCGGAGCCGCACGATGATCCCGAACGATGGGCCTTGACCTGGCGCGCGTACCTGCGCAAGGTGCGGGGCGAGCGCGGTTCACCGTAAGATCGCCCTCGGCCGCGATGGACGCGCTCGAGTCGACCTACCGCCGGAGCCTCGACGACCGCGAGGCCTTTTGGGGAGAAGCGGCGGCGAGCATCGACTGGGAGCGCAGGGCGGATCGCGTCCTCGACGACTCGAACCCTCCCTTCTACCGCTGGTTCGCCGGCGGCGAGCTGAACACGTGCGCCAACGCGGTCGACCGTCATGTCGCCGGGGGCCGCCGCGACCAGGCGGCGCTCATCTACGACAGCCCCGTCACCGGGACGACGCGGACGTTCACGTACGCCGAGTTGCTCCACGAGGTCGCGACCCTTGCCGGCGCGCTCGCCGGCCTCGGCGTCGGCAAAGGCGACACGGTCGTCCTCTACATGCCGATGGTCCCGGAGGCCGTCTTCGCGATGCTCGCGTGCGCGCGCCTCGGGGCCATCCATTCGGTCGTCTTCGGCGGGTTCGCCGCACACGAGCTCGCCGTGCGGATCGACGACGCCCGCCCGAAGGTCGTGCTTTCCGCCTCGTGCGGCATCGAGGTGCAGCGCGTGATCGAGTACAAGCCGCTCCTCGACCGCGCGCTCGCGGAGGCGACCCACGAGCCCGATCACTGCGTGATCCTCCAGCGCGAACAGGCGACCGCGGAACTCGTGCCCAACCGGGACGTCGAGTGGCGGAATCTCGTCGCCGGCGCGCCCTCGGCGCCGTCCGTCCCGGTCGCGGCCACCGACCCGCTCTACATCCTCTACACGTCCGGGACGACCGGAATGCCGAAGGGGGTCGTGCGCGACAACGGAGGCCACGCGGTCGCACTGCGGTGGAGCATGGAGGCGATCTACGACACGCATCCCGGTGAGGTCTTCTGGGCCGCCTCCGATCTCGGCTGGGCGGTCGGCCATTCCTACATCGTCTACGCGCCGCTCCTCACCGGGTGCACGACCGTCCTCTATGAGGGCAAGCCCGTGGGCACGCCAGACCCCGGCGCTTTCTGGCGCGTGATCGGCGAGCACGGCGTGAAGACCTTCTTCACCGCGCCGACCGCGTTCCGCGCGATCAAGAAGGAGGACCCCGAAGGATCGTTCATCCGTCGCGAGGAGCTCTCGCGCTTCCGGTACCTCTTCCTCGCGGGCGAGCGGCTCGATCCGGACACGTACCACTGGGCATCCCGGTTCCTCGGTGTCCCGGTCGTCGACCACTGGTGGCAGACGGAGAGCGGATGGCCGATGGCGGCGAACTGCCTGGGGATCGAGCCGCTCCCCGTCAAGCCGGGCTCGCCGACGAAGCCGGTTCCCGGCTACGACGTCCGGATCCTCGGCGAGCGCGGATCGCCGCTCGGGCCCAACGAGGAGGGCGCCGTCGCCGTCCGGCTGCCGCTCCCGCCCGGCACGCTCCTGACACTCTGGCACGCGGACGAGCGCTTCGTCGACTCGTACATGAGGCCCTTTCCCGGCTACTACTCGACCGGCGACGGCGGCCACCTCGACGAGGACAGGTACCTCTTCGTGATGGGACGCGTCGACGACGTGATCAACGTGGCCGGTCACCGTCTGTCCACGGGCGCGATCGAGGAGGTGGTGGCAAGCCATGCGGACGTCGCCGAATGCGCGGTGATCGGGATTCCGGACGACCTGCGGGGTCAGGTGCCGCTCGGTCTCGCCGTCCTGAAGGTCGGCGGTGAGCGCGACCCCGGGGAGATCGCGACCGACCTCGCCGCCATGGTGCGTGAACGCATCGGCGCCTTCGCGTGCTACCGCGAGACGCGGATCGTCGACCGGCTCCCGAAGACCCGCTCCGGGAAGATCCTGCGTTCGACGATGCGCGCGATCGCAGAGGGCAAGGAGTACGGCGTTCCCTCGACGATCGACGACCCGGCCGTCCTCGCCGAGATCGAGGAGGTCGTGAAGCCGCGCGAGGACGCCGTCCGCTCTTGACGACGATCGACCGCACGCGCGAGCACGTCCCGCTCTCGCCCCACCCCGAGCTTCCTTTCGGAGAGCGGATCGAGCGACTCGGGCGCTTCTTCTCGGGCCGGCTCGGCTTCCACGCGGTGCGCCTCGACGACGGCGAGCAGGTCGGCCGCCACGCCGACGACGCGTTTCCGACCGCCTCCGTGATCAAGGTCGGCCTCTGCTGCGCCGTCCTCGACTTGGTCGCCGGCGGCCAGGCCGACCTCGGCGAGATCGTGCGGCTGCCGCCGCGCCGCGAACGCGTGGCCGGCGGTGGCATCCTGAAGCAGCTCGAGCTCGATCGCCTCTCCCTGCGTGATGCAATCGAGCTGACGATCACGCTCTCCGACAACGTCGCCACGAACGCGCTCCTCGAGCGGTGCGACGCGGAGCGCACGAACGCCTACCTCGCCGGGCTCGGACTCGCGCGCACCCGGATTCTCGGGCCCGTCGACTTCGCGTGCATCACCCACGACCTCGCCGGCGGGATCGGCGTCTCCACGCCGCGGGAGCAGACCACGCTCCTCACGGCACTGGCCCGGGATGAGATTCTCACGCCTACGCTCTGCGCGTACCTGCGAGGCGTTCTCGAGCGCCAGCACTACCTAGATCAGCTGCCTCGGTGGCTCGGGTGGAACACGTACGCGCAGTACCACGCTCGCCCGACCGAGCTGACGGTCGGGAACAAGACCGGAGAGCTCGACGGAATCCGCGCCGACGCCGGCCTCGTGCGTCGCCGCGGGCGGGGGACGCTCGCCGTCGCGATCTTCACCGACGGCGCGAAAGACCTCCGCGAGACGGTCGACGTCGAGGGCGCGCTCGCCGTCGCCGAGTGCTCGGCCGCGATCGCCGCCCACCTGCTCGGCCTCGACGCCTAGGTGTACTAACCAAGCACGTTGGTGCTGTTGAGCCGGGCGCTTGGGGTCGTGGCCGAGTGCTGAGTGTCGGCGCAAGGGTTGTAGCGCCAGAGC
>JALZEM010000356.1 GCA_030862005.1 Actinomycetota bacterium
TAAGGGTCGATGAGATCCTTGATCGAACGGTAGATCGCTCTCGAGTACTGATACATGCGTGCGAGGAGACGTTCGTGCAAGCGGTCCCTCCGATTATCTTCCGACGCGATTAACTCCCTGCAAACGAATGTTAAGCCGGCGTTAAGCGGCGAGCGCGGCCGCATTCGCGGCGAGTCTAACCACCTCGCGGCGCTGTTACAAAGCGCGCGCCTCGAGACCGCGCGCGAGCCGCTAAGGGCTGACCTCGCGGATGTACGCGGTCGGATATCCCACACGGGCTGCGGGAAGCGCGTTCCGGGCCTGGGACTCGGTGTCGTGCACGCCGCTGAAGACGACGTGGTAGCCGGGCGCGAGACTCGTGTAGTTCGACGAGTTCAGGATTCCAACCTCGGTCAGCCCCTTGGTGATCGCCTCGCGCGCGGTCGCCTCGGCACGGCTCCGCCCGCCGCTGGTGGGATGCGACGCGATCACGACCGTGTACCCGTCCTGGCCCGCAGGCCAGGAGATGATCGAGTCGGTCGCGCGCGTCGTCGTCGTCGCGGTCGTCGTCGTCGTCCCCGTCGTCGGGACGACGGTCGTTGTCGGCTGGATCGTGAGCGTGGGCGGGAGGTCGGTCGTCGTGATGTCCGTGAGGACCTGGAGGGTGCTCGTCCCGCCCGGCCGGCGCGCATCCGCGCGCGGCTCGTCGTCGCCGGTCGCGGCGAACGCGACGATCGCTCCGGAGATGAGAGCGATCACCGCGAGCGCGGCAAGCGCCGCCCAGAGCCAGAGCGGCGACTCACGCGACCACGCCTCGCTGCTCCACGTGGTCCTTCGCCCGGCGGGCGAATAGCGGGCGAGCCGCCCGCCGCAGTGAAGGCAGTACTCCTGGTAGCGGTCGTGGGGCGCGCCGCAGCGAGGGCACGCGAGCTCGGGAGTCTCGACGGGAGGTGCGGAGGGATCCTGTGGTGGCGGCTCCATCAGGGGCCTCCGGCGTCGCCCGACCGCGGCGGTGCCGGCTCGACCAAGGTCGACCCTCCGGCGTCCTCTGGGGCAAACTCCTCCGCCGCGACGGCGTGCCCGCAGACCGGGCAGAAGTTCGTGTCGGCGGGCAGCGGCTGGCCGCAATGGCTGCACGTGACGAGGGGCGGCGTCTCCGTCGCCGGCCGGCCACAGTGGGAGCAGAAATGAGCGCCCCGCACGATCGGGGCGCCGCAGACGCAGCGCTCGGCGCCGATCCCCCGGGCGGCGGCCTCGGCGGCGACGAGCATCGAGTCGAGCTCGGCGATCCGCTCTTCGATCGCGAGCACCTCTCCCGTCCGCGCTGCGAGGAGGTCCGGGTTCCAGGCGTCGCGGCGTGCCATCTCGAGCGTAAGGCCGCCGACGTCGTGGATCTCGATCTCGCGCTGGCGCATGAGCTCGCGTCGCCTGGCCTGGAGCGAAGGCGGTCGGCGCACGCGGGGCGGAGCCGGTGCAGGCGCCTCGCGCGGCGGCACCGCCTGATCGCCGCCGGCTACCACCGGGCCACCGTCCACGGGGTGCGTCCGACGCGCAAAGAGCGAGGAAAACCGACCCGGCATCCCGTGCCGGAGTCTAGCCGACCATTCGGCCGCGCCCTCCCCGCGCACCCGGGGTTCTACGCGATCACGATCAGGCGCTCGACCGTCATCTCGCGCACCGTGTAGTGCGGGCCCTCCTTCGTGTTTCCGGAAGCCTTCACGCCGCCGTACGGCATCTGATCGGCGCGAAAGGTCGGCGCCTCGTTCACGGTGACGCCTCCGAACTCGAGCGACTGCGCAGCCGCGAGCGCGCTATCGATTCTCCGGGTGAAGATTCCCGCCTGCAGGCCGTAGCGCGTGGAGTTCGCGAGGCGCAGCGCCTCGTCGAGCGCGTCGTACGCGACGACCGTGCATACCGGGCCAAACACCTCCGCGCAGGAAACCTTCATCTCGGGCGTGACGTCCGCGAGGACGGTCGGTCGGACCAACCCGTCCTCCTCTTCGCCGCCCGCCAGAACCGTGGCTCCACCCGCGCGCGCCTCCTCGATCCACGCGAGGATCCGCTCGCGTGCTCCATCGTCGATCACCGGGCCGACATCCGTGTCCTCGTTCGCCGGGTCTCCGACGCGGAGCGCCTCCACCTTCGGGAGGAACCGCGTGACGAAGTCGTCATAGGCGTCTCGGTGAACGTAGATGCGCTGCACCGAGATGCAGCTTTGCCCGGCGAAGGAGAACGCGTGTGTCGCAAGCTTCGTGGCCGTATCCTCGAGATCTGCGTCGGGCTCGACCAGGACGGGCGTCGAGTTTCCGAGCTCGAGCGTGACCTTCTTCTGCGCGGCGCGCTCACGGAGCTTCCAGCCGACGTCGGACGAGCCCGTGAACGTGATCATCCGGACCCGCTCGTCCTCGACGAGCACGTCGCCGATCTCGGCAGCCGGCCCGACCAGGACGTTCAGCCACCCCGGAGGAAGGCCCGCTTCGACCTCGAGCTCGGCCAGGAGCAGGGCGGAGAGCGGCGTCTGGCTCGCGGGCTTGAGGACGACGGCGCAGCCGGCGGCGAGCGCGGGCGCCACCTTGTGCGCGACGAGATTGAGCGGGAAGTTGAACGGCGAGATCGCGCCGACGACGCCGATCGGCTGCCGGATCGTGAATGCGAGCTTGCCGGCGCCGGCCGGGGACGCCTCCATCGGGACGACGTCGCCCGCGAGCGTCCGCGCCTCGGCCGCGGCGATCGTGTAGGTCGAGACCGCCCGCTGCGCCTCCAGTCGAGCCGCCTTCATCGGCTTCCCAGCCTCGGCCGAGATAGTCGCCGCGACGTCGTCGTGACGGCGGATGAGGAGCTCGGCAACGCGGTCGAGGAGCTCCGCGCGACGGTGCGCCGGGAGGGGCTCTTCCATCGCCCGCGCGGCGGCGTCTACAGCCATTCTCGCGAGCCCCGCGTCGGCACGCGGCACGCGGCCCACGACCTCGCCGGAATACGGGGAGCGGACCTCGTGCCACTCGCCCGTCTCGATCCACTCGCCGGCGACGAGGAGCTTGCGCTCGTTCAAGGTGACCGCCACGACGCTATTAGGCTAACGCGCCGCGATGGATGTTCGGACCGTTGGCGTGGTCGGGCTCGGCACGATGGGCGCGGGAATCGCGCAGGTGTGCGTGCAGGCGGGTGTCGAAACCGTCGGCGTCGAGGTGAGCGCCGAGCTCGCCGAACGGGCCCGCGAGCGGATCGACCACTACCTGTCGCGCGGCGTCGAAAAGGGCCGGTTGTCCGCGGGCGACAAGGAGGCCGCGCTCGGGCGCCTCGCGACGGCGACGGAGCTCGACGCTTTGCGGGCGTGCGACCTCGTCATCGAGGCCGTGATCGAAGATCTCGACGCGAAGCGGGAGGTGTTCGCCCGCCTGGACGCAGTCGTGCGAAGCGACGCCGTCCTGGCGACGAACACGTCCGCGCTGTCCGTCACGGAGATCGCCCGCGGGACCGATCATCCCGATCGGGTTGTCGGCATGCACTTCTTCAATCCCGCCCCCGTCTTGCCGCTCGTCGAGGTCGTGCGGACGGAGCTGGCGTCGGAGGATGCGTACCAGACGGCGTATACGTTTGCGGAGCAGCTCGGGAAGGAGCCGATCAGGTGCCGCGACACGCCCGGGTTCGTCGTGAACCGGATCCTCATTCCGCTCCTGAACGACTGCGTGCGCGTGATCGACGAGGCAGGCGTCGCCCCGGGCGACCTCGACAAGGCCATGACGGCCGGCGTGAACTGGCCGATCGGGCCCTGCGCGCTCATCGATCTGATCGGCGTCGACGTCCACGTTCACGCCTCGGAAGCGCTCCACGAGGCGCTCGGCGAGGAACGGATGGCGCCGCCCGAGCGGCTCGTCCGGATGCGCGACGACGGGCTCCTCGGCCGCAAGAGCGGTCGCGGCTTCTTCGATTACCCGTAGGCGACCCGGGCCTGAGGGCGGGCGTGTCCCTCCGCTACAACCTGCGGAACGCCCTATGCCGCGAGGCCGGGGCCTCCCTGGCACCAGCGGACGAGCGGGTGTCGGCGTGCGACGGCGGCCCAGATCTCATCGGCCTCCTCGCGCGAAAGGAGCTCGAGGTCGATCGCATGGCGGGTTGCAGCCTCGACTGCGAGAACCTGGCGATCGAGCGGCCTCCGTCCGGAGAGCGAACGCTCCGAGGCTCCGGCGAGCACCTCGAGTCGACACTCGAGAAGGCGAAGGGTGCGATCGTGGTGGTTCTGTCGTTCCATGGCGCGAGCCCGTCTCCTCCGGCGGTTTCGGCTCGGGTTTCTCATTTCCTGCAGACAACCATGTCCGGCGGACGACACCCGCGGCCGGACGTGATTCGCGGCGAATCGGTATCCCTCTTGGCACGTTCGTCAGGGAGCGAGCCGCTCGATCACCCAGCCGCCGTCCACGCGCCGGTAGCGGAAGCGATCGTGCAGGCGGTCGTCGCGGTGCTGCCAGAACTCGAACAGGTCAGGCGCGAGGCGGTAGCCGCCCCAGAAGGGCGGGAGCGGCACCTCGCCGCCGGCGTACTCGGCCCGGTAGACCTCGACGCGCTCCTCCAGGACGTCGCGCCCCGCGATCACCTCGCTCTGGCGCCACGAGGCCCAGGCACCGAGCTGTGCGCCGACGGGGCGCGTCCGGAAGTACGCTTCCGATTCCGCCTCCCCGACCCGCGCGACCCGGCCCTCGATGCGAGCCTGACGCCCGATCTCCGTCCAGTACAGGAGGGCCGCGGCACGCGGGTTCTCCGCGAGGTCACGCGCCTTTCGGCTCTCGTAGTTCGTGTGGAAGACGAGCCCGCGCTCGTCACAGCCCTTCAGGAGGACCATCCGCGCCGATGGATCGCCGGCGGCCGATGCGGTGGCGAGCGCCATCGCCTCCGGGAGGGCGACGCCGGCGTCCTCGGCCTCACGGAGCCACGCCCGCAGCTGCGTGACGGGGTCCGGGTCGAGGTCGCTCTCGAGGAGCGGCGCGGCAGGGGGCACCCGCATCGCGCAAGTTTAGGCAGCTTTACACGCGCTTTACACACCTTTGGTTCAGTTCTGGGCGGGGAATCCGATCCAATGCGTACCGGGACCATGCGGCGTCTTCTCATCCTGACCGTGCTCATCTCTTGCACGCTCGCCCCGACTGCGAGCGCGGCCGATTACGCGCGTTACGTCAGCAGCTCGGCGGATCGCCTCAGCCTGAGCAATGGCCACGGAGTTGCGAGGCTGGTGAGCTCCGACGGCGTCGTTTTCGGCAACCTCGGCCGAGGGCGGATCACGATCACGGATCTCGCCCGTGACGGGGGTGTAACGACCGTCGATGTCTGGGGCTGGGAGCGCATTCGTTATCCCAGGCCCGGGTCCGTCGTGTACATCAACCTGAATAGGCGCATGGGGTTCTCGATCGTCGACGGACGCTGGCGGGCTGTCGTTCGCGGGCGCGCTGTGAATGCGAGCGCGGCGATGGTCGGCCACGCGACGCTGAGCGAGGGACGCGGAGGGACGTACCAGGTCAACTACGGCGCGCGGCATCCTTGGCCCTGGGCGCCAAAGATCGTTCTCAGCTGAGTACGGCCGCGCTCTCTGTCACGATTGACCCTGGCGTGGTCAATCAGACGCAGGTGATCCTGATCGTGGAGGACGAGGCAAACATCGCCTCGTTCGTCGCGATGTACCTGAAGAAGGCGGGCTACGACGTCCGGATCGCCGCGAACGCGGCCGAGGCGCTCGCGAAGGCGGACGCGGATGGTCCGGCGCTGGTCGTCCTCGACCTCATGCTCCCGGACCTCGACGGCATCGACGTGTGCCGGCGGATCCGCCAGCGCTCCGACGTCCCGATCCTGATGTTGACGGCGCGTGACGACGACGTCGACAAGATCATCGGGCTCGAGGTCGGTGCCGACGATTACCTGACGAAGCCGTTCAACCCGCGCGAGCTCGTCGCGCGCGTGAAGACGATCCTCCGGCGCGCGGCGCCGAAGCGGCGCGAGCCCGAGAGCGGCTCGCTCGAGCACGGGCCGCTTCGGATCGACGCCGGACGGCGCGAGGTGACGGTCGGCGGCGACGAGGTGCAGCTCGCACCGAAAGAGTTCGACCTCCTCTGGGAGCTTCTTGATCATCGCGGGCTCGTGCTGACGCGCGATCAGCTTCTCGAGCGGGTGTGGGGCTACACCTTCGCCGGTGATACACGAACGGTCGACGTGCACGTGGGCCAGCTCCGCCGCAAGCTCGGCGGTGCGTGTCCGATCGTGACGGTCTGGGGAGTCGGATACAAGGTCACG
>JALZEM010000001.1 GCA_030862005.1 Actinomycetota bacterium
TTCCGGTCGGCGGCAAGAACCCCGACGCTGCCTACGCGTGGATCGACTACACGTACGAGCCCGAGATCAATGCGCTTGAAACCGAGTACCACTACTACGGGCCGGTCTTGAAGCGCGACCTCCTCGAGGACGTCATCGATCCCGCGATCCTGAAGGATCCCGATGTCTTCCCGCCCGAGGACGTGCTCGGCAAGCTCGAGGCGAACTCGATCGGTCCGGAAGGCGTCAAGATCCGCGACCGCATCTGGACGGAGTTCAAGGCCGCGTAGCGCAAACGTGGCAGTAGCAGCACCTCGTATCGAGACGCGCCGGCGCGGGCTCCGCGCCGGCGCGGGCGGTCCGCGCTACCCCGCGTGGCTCGCACTTCCCGCGCTCGCGTACTACGCAGTCTTTTTCCTCATCCCGCTCGCTCTCATGGCCGCGGTTGCGTTCGCCGAGCGAGTCGGGTTCGTCGACTTCGTCTACGCGCTCAACGTCAAGAACTTCACCGACCTGTGGGATCCGCTCTACCGCGGGATCTTCATCAACACGTTCAAGCTCGCGCTTACGGGAACGGTCGCGACGCTCCTCGTCGGGTTTCCGCTCGCGTACTACATCGCGCGCCACGCAAAGCGGAAGACGCTTTTGCTCCTTCTCATCGTCATCCCCTTCTGGACGAGCTTCCTGATCCGCACGTATGCGTGGCTGATCATCCTCGACCCTGACTTCCCGGCCGTCCGCGCGCTGCGATCGGTCGGGATCCTTCCGGAGGACTTCAGCGTTCTCTACACGCCGACGGCCGTCTACATCGGCGTGATCTACACGTACCTGCCGCTCATGGTGCTGCCGGTTTACGCCGCCCTCGAGCGAATGGACTGGTCGCTCGTCGAAGCCGCGCAGGACCTCGGTGACTCGGCCTTCCGCGCGTTCCGCCGCATCACGCTGCCGCTGACGCTTCCGGGCGTCATCGCCGGGTCACTGCTCGTCTTCATTCCGATGATGGGCGAGTTCTTGAACCCCGTCATCCTCGGAGGCGACAAGACGATCTACGTCGGCAACCTGATCGGGCTCCAGTTCGGGACGTCGCGCGACTGGCCCTTCGGCGCCGCGATCGCGATGGTCCTTATCGCTGCGATGACGGTCATCGTGCTCGTCTACAGCCGGCTCGTCACGCGAGAGGAGCAATTTGGAACCTAGGAGAGAGTATGGTCGGTAAGCGGCTCCTCCAGGCGCACGCGGCGCTCGTCTACGTCTTCCTCTACGCGCCGATCGTGATCGTGATCGTCTTCGCGTTCAACGGCGGTCGGCAGGTGCTGAACTGGGACGGCTTCTCGACGAAGTGGTTTGGCGAGGCGCTCGCGGATCCGAGCATCACCGAGCCCTTCCGGAACAGCCTCGTGATTGCGTTCGGCAATGCGATCGTTGCGAGCATCCTCGGCACCGCGCTTGCGATCGCCGTCTCGCGGATGCGGCCGTGGGCACGGGCGCCGATCGACGCCGTCGTCTACATGACGCTCGTCACACCCGAGATCGTCTTCGGGATCGCGGCGCTCATGTTCTTCGTCCAGGCCTCGAACCAACTCGTCGCGATCGGCCTCCTCGATGAGCCAATGCGCGGCATGTGGAAGATTCTCGTCGCGCACGTCGTCTTCAATGCGTCGGTCGTCGCGCTCGTGGTGCGCGCCCGGTTCGTCGGGATGGGCCAAACGATGGAAGAGGCGTCGTACGACCTCGGCGCGGGTCCCATCCGAACATTCGTCCAGGTGACGCTCCCGCGCCTAGCGCCCGCAATCCTGGCGGGTGCGCTGCTTGCGTTCACGTTCTCGTTCGACGACTTCATTACGTCGTTCTTCGTCGCCGATGCGGGCACGACGACGCTTCCGCTCCGCATCTTCTCGTCGCTTCGCTTCGGGATCTCGCCGATAATCAACGCCACGGCCGTGATGATCCTCGGCCTCACGATCATGGCGGTCGTCATCGCGTACCTCGTTCTTCGCCGCACGGAGTACACGCGCCGCCAGGCGACGGCCGTGGCGGGCGTCTGAATGGCCGTCACGCCCGACCGCTTGTGGCGCCACTTCACGCGCGCGGCCGACGCGCCCGTCGTCATCGACCGCGGCGAGGGCTGCTACATCTGGGACACCGACGGGAACCGCTACCTCGACGCGCTCGCTGCTCTCTACTGCGTCAACATCGGGTACGGCCCGTGGCCCGAGATCGCCGAGGCCGCGCGCGAGCAACTCGAACGGTTGCCGTTCTTCACGAACTGGGTCGGGTTCGCGACCCCACCGGCGCTCGAGCTGGCCGAGAAGCTGGAGGAGCTCGTCCCGATCGACGTCGGGCGCGTCTTCTTCGTCTCGGGAGGGTCGGAGGCGATCGAGGCGGCGCTCAAGGTCGCGCGGCAGTACCACCGGCTACGGGGCGAGCCGACCCGCTACAAGTACGTGAGCCGGCGAAGCGCCTACCACGGAACGACAATGGGGGCGCTCTCGATCAACGGGAGCGCCGGCCTGCGCGCGCAGTTCGAGCCGCTCCTCCCCGGCTGCCTGCGTGTGCCGATGCCGTATCGGTACCGCTGCCCGTACTGCTCCGACGAGCCGGAGTGCACGCTTCGCTGCGCCGAAGAGATCGACGCGACGATCCGCGCGGAGGATCCGCTCACCGTTGCGGCCGTCCTCCTCGAGCCGATGCAGAACTCCGCCGGCTCGATTGCTCCGCCGCCCGGCTACTTCCAGCGCATCCGCGAGATCTGCGACGCGCACGGCGTCCTCCTCGTTGCCGACGAGGTCATCTGCGGGTTCGGGCGCCTCGGCGAGTGGTTCGGGTCGACGAAGTACGGGATCGAGCCGGACATGATGACGATGGCGAAGGGGCTCACCTCGGCGTACGCACCACTGGGCGCACTGGTCGCGAGCGAGAAGGTGGCCGAGCCGTTCTTCCGCGAGTCGACGAGCTCGTTCCTCCATGGGATCACGTTCGGCGGCCATCCGCTCTCGTGCACGATCGCGCTGGCTAACCTCGAGGTCTTTGAGCGCGAAGACCTCATCGGGCACGTCCAGCGGCACACCGCCGATTTCAAGGACGCGTTCGAGCACTTTGGCGGCGAGCACCCGCTCGTCGGCGACGTACGCGGCGACGGGTTCTTCTACTCGCTCGAGCTCGTGAAGGATAAGCAGACGAAGGCGACTTTTACCCCATCGGAGCGCGACGAGGTCAAGGGTTTCGTCACGCTCGGAGCACGTGATCGGGGCGTCTACCTCCGCGTGGACGACCGGGCGGAGACGGCCGTGCAGTTCTCGCCGCCGCTCGTCGCCGGCCGGGCCGAGCTGGACGAGTACCTCGGCGTCCTGCGCGAGGTCCTCGACGAGGCGTGGCAGCGTTACGTAACCGCCTGATCCGGCGTGACGGCGCAGAGCGCCCTGCGCTCGGCCGCGAGCCGGCGGTGAGTCACGGCCCGAGCTTGCTTGCATCTGGAGCGGCGGCGTACGTGGTCATCCTCGCTCTCGGCGCCCTTGATACGGCGGGATACAGCATCATCGCGCCGGTTGTTCCGGCAATTGCGGAGGAAACCGGCGAAGGCCCCGCGGCGATGGGAATCCTCGTTTCGTCGTTCGCGGTCGGAATGGCGGGTGGGTTCGTCCTCGCGGGCCGGACGGTTCAGGCGCGCGGCGCGTCCTTCACCCTCGCGCTCGCAATGGCGTTCACCGCGGCCGGCGCCGTCGGGTTCCTCGTCGGCGAGTCCTACGTCGTCTACTTCGCGTCGCGGCTCCTCATGGGCGTCGGCGCGGGCGGCCTCTGGATCGGCGCTACGTTCGCCATCTTCGAGCGATTTCCCGGTCAGGAGTACCGCCGGCTGACGGGGCTTCTGGCCGCGTGCTCGGTCGGCGGGATAGCCGGCCCGGCGCTTGGCGCGATCGGCGGCGTCCGTGCGCCGTTCGCGGCCTACCTCGGCCTGACTGCCGTCGCGGCGGTCGCTCTTGCCGCCGTGTCGGCTCGGCACGCGCGTGCGGTGTTCGCGTCGGATCGGTCGGCGTTGCGGCGGCCGGGATTCTGGCTCGCCTCGGCTGGGATCCTGCTCGTCGCAATCGGAGTCGGGACGGTCGATGGGCCGCTTCCGCTCCATTTCGACGAGCGGCTGAGTCAAGCGGAGATCGGTGCCCTCTACTTCGCCGCGTCGATCGTCCTCGGAGCGAGCGCTATCGCCGCGGGCCGACTGCCGCCGCGTCCTCTTCTGGCCGTTGGCGCGATTCTCATCGTGGTGGGCCCGGGGCTCGCAGGGACCTCTGAATCGGTGCCGATGTGGATCCTCGCGCTCGGCCTCGCCGGGATCGGCTTCGGGCTCGGCGAAGCCGGAGCGATCGGCGTCCTACTCGAGACCATCGGGGTCGAGCGGATCCTTCTCGCGATGGTCGTTTGGTCGCAGATCTGGGCGGTCGGATACCTCGCCGGACCCGCCGTCGGGGGCGGCGTGGCCGAGGCGTTCGGCTTCGGCGCTGTCGGCGTCGTCCCGCTCGCCGCGGCTCTCGTCGTCGCGCTCGCGTTCATCCGGGCCCCGCGCGCCGTCCCACAGCCGGTACGCTCGCCGTCATGACGACCGGCGGCTTCGACGCCCTTGCGAACGGATTCACGCTGCCCGCGCGCTGGTACGCCGGCGACGAGATCTTCCGGTTCGAGCAGCAACGGATCTTCCAGCGCTTCTGGCAGTACGTCGGACGGAGCGACCAGGTGGCCAACCCCGGCGACTACTTCGCCTCCCACGCGGGAACGGTTCCCGTGGCAGTCGTGCGCGACCGCGATGGGGAGCTCCACGCGTTCGTCAACGTCTGCCGCCATCGCGCGCACGAGGTCGTGCAGGGCGAGGGCAACCGCGCCACGCTCCAGTGTCCGTACCACGCCTGGACCTACAGTCTCGATGGGTCGCTCCGGACGGCACCGCGCGCCGACCGCGAGCCAGGATTCGACAAGGAGGAGCTTTCGCTGCTTCCGGTCCAGGTCGACACGTGGGGACCGTTCGTCTTCGTGAACGTCGACGCCGACGCTGCGCCGCTCGCGGACGCTCTCGGCGTTCTCCCGGAGCTCGTCGCGCGAAGCGGCGTCGACGTGGGTGCGCTTCGCTTCCGCGAGCGGTCGAGCTCGGAGCTCGCTGCGAACTGGAAGGTGGTCGTCGAGAACTTCCTCGAGTGCTACCACTGCGCCGTCGCGCACCCGAGCTTCAGCTCCGTCGTCGACGTCGATCCCGACGCGTACCGCCTCGAGACCGCAGGCCTCGTCTCGAGCCAGTTCGGCCCGGTGCGACCGAGTGTCGGCGGCAACGGCAAGAAGGTGCCGTACGACCCGCGCGGCGAGGCCGAGGAAGGGCACTTCCACTTTCTCTTTCCGAGCTTCACGCTCAACATCATGCCGGGGCGCGCGAACGTCTCCGTCGGCCCGGTGATCCCAGCTGGCCCTGAGCGGACGCTCCGCTTCCTCGACTACTACTTCGGCGAGGACGTTCCGGACGACTGGGTCGTCGACATGCTGGAGTTCGACGCCCAGGTGGGGCGCGAAGACCGCGGCCTGATCGAATCCGTGCAGCGCGGCCTGCGATCGGACATGGTCGAGAGGGGCCGCCTCATGCCGGAGAGCGAGAAGCTGATCGCGCATTTCCAGCGGCTCGTGCACGACGCGCTCGCTGGCGAGGCTCAACCTGGCTGAGCCGGGCTACCACATATTCCGGAGTGACGAGCGCGAGTTCGCCCGGCCGAGCGGCGGTGACCACAGCCGCGGCATCGTGCGTCTCTCCGACGCACTCGAGAACACCCGAGCAAACGTCTGGCGGATGCCGCCGAGAGCACGTGGTCGCCGTCATCGCGAACTCGTCCAGGAGGAGCTCTTCGTCGTACTTTCCGGCACCGCTACCCTCCGGCTCGGAGAGCCCGGCCATCTCGTCCAACTACCGCAAGGATCGATCGCGGCAGTTGCCCCGCGCACGCCGCTTCAACTCCTGAACGACGGAGATGAAGACGCCGTCGTTCTGATCGTCGGCGCGCCGCCCGTGCAGGGAGAGGCGGAGTACCTCCCGGACTAGTGCGCTTCAGAGCGGCTCGACGGGGTCGCCGACGCGGACGCGGCCCGACTCCTCGACGTCCGCGTAGACGCCGAAGTCGATCGCCTTCTTCTCGCGCACGCCGCGATAGCTCTTGATCGCGCGGAGCGTGTCGAAGTCGCGGACGCCCGTCTCGGGGTTCCGGGTGGTCATGCGGCACCGAGCGTCCTGCTTCGTGACGCGGACGAGCGCGTCGCCGACGCGGACGCGCCGCCCGATCCATTCGTCCTCCTCGTGCGGGCGGGTCCCTGCGAGGTGGATCAGCATGCGGAATCGTCGGCCGTCAACATGGTCCTCGCCCGCCTTCCGCGCGAGCTCCTCGAGCGACGCGTCCGAGAGGAGCGAGACCGGCGCCTCGTCGAAGGCACCTCCCGGATCGTGCGCGCGGACGAGCCGGACCGGCTCGCCGAGCAGCTCGGAGAGCGCCCCGCTCCACGGGCCCTCGACGAAGCGCCCGCGAACCGGACGTCCCCAGAAAGCCGTCACCTTCGGCTCACCGACCACGACCGCCTCGTCCACGACTCGCCCATCCGCGAACATCAGCGCGAGACGCTCACCTTCGCGATCACATTCGGCGCGCACGCCGTAGAGCGGACCGTCGCGCGTTCCGTTCAAGAGCTTGCCGCGTTCATCGACGAGAAAGAAGCGACGGTTTTCGGGAACCCCGGTCGGCGTGATCGTCACTTCGTCCGGATGCGAAAGAGCGAGGCCTTTGACGGGCGTGATGGAAAGACGCGAGACGGTTGGCACCGGCCTCAGCGTATCGCGCCGAGGAACCGGATCTCTCCGCCGCCTACGTCTCCGCCGGCTCGAAGCGGTGCTTCGCGAGCGCGCGATCATCGGGAACACGCGTCGGGTAGCTCTTCGTCAAGCAGGCGCGGCAGAACGTCCCCTCGGGACGCCGCGTCGCCGCCTGCAGGC
>JALZEM010000002.1 GCA_030862005.1 Actinomycetota bacterium
ACGGGGCCCGGCCCGATCGCCTCGCAGGCCCCGAGCTCGGCGGCGTCGCACTCGCTGCCGCCGCATCGCTCGCCTCCGGCTTGCCGTTCGTGATCGTTCGCAAGGAGGCGAAGGAGTACGGGACCGAGAAGCGGCTCGAGGGGAGCTTCGAGCGGGGCGATTCTGTGTGCGTCGTCGAGGATGTGGTCACGTCGGGCGGCGCGGCGGTCTCGGCGGTCGAGGCCCTTCGCGACGCCGGGCTTGAATGTCGAAGCGTCGTCTGTGTCGTGGATCGCGAGGAGGGCGGAGCGGACGTGCTCGCGCGCCACGCCGTTCGTCTCGTCCCCCTCTTTCGCGCGTCGGAGGTCCTGGAGGCGTGAAAGTGCCCGCAAAGGCGCATGATTGCGCCGGTTTCAGCCTATTGTTAGGGTCCCGGGCTGGTCAGGGAGGAAAACCGGATGAGGAGGAGAGGGCATGACAAAGGCTGAGTTCGTCGACCGTGTCGCCTCCAAGAGCGGTCTGCAGCGGCGAGATGCAGCGAAGGCGGTCGACGCATTCCTCGAGTCGGTCGAGGAATCGCTGGTAGAAGGTGAGTCCGTTTCTTTTACGGGGTTTGGGAAGTTTTCTCCGCAGCAGCGAAGCGCTCGTCAGGGAGTCAACCCGCGGACCGGCGAGAAGGTCACGATCCAGGCGGCGACGGTTCCGAAGTTTTCCGCCGGGAGCGCCCTCAAGAACGCGCTGAAGAGCCGTTAGATAGGTACGCCCCCCTCCGAAGCGAAGAGGGCCGCACGCGCGGCCCTCTTTCTTTGGCACGCCGGGGGGGCCACCGAACATATGTTCGGTAGGCTTAGGACGTGCAGCTTCGGCTGGATGCGGCCGATCGGCTCGTCGAGCTCGTCGAGGAGCGCCGGGGTCCGGTGGCGGCGGAGGAGGCCGCGCAGGCTCTCTTTGCGCTCGCGCGCCCGCCGGCCGGGCTCGCCCGGGGGCTCCTCGAGGACGTTGTCTCGTCCGACGCGCGGATCGCGTGGCGCGGGGCCGCGGTCGTGCTCGCGGACGCGCGCGACGATCTTCCGCTCGAGGCGGCGAGCTACGTCGTGGTCGACCTGGAGACGACCGGTCTCCGCCCCGGGCAGGCGGGCATCTGCGAGATCGGCGCGGTCCGTCTGCGCGGATTGGAGCCGGTGGCCACCTTCCAGACGTTCTCGAACCCGCGCGCGCCCCTCCCGGCCGCCGTCGCCGCCCTAACCGGAATCCGCGACGCCGACCTGCGCGCTGCACCGCCGCCCGACGTCGCGCTGCGTCGCTTCCTCGCGTTCGCAGGAGACTGTGTCCTCGTCGCGCACAATGCGCGCTTCGATCTGTCGTTTCTCGACCGTGAGGTCGAGCGGGCGCACGGGCGGCGGATCGGCGCGCCCGTGATCGACACTGTCGCGCTCGCGCGCACTCTCGTCGGTGGTCGCGTCACGCGAGCGAGCCTCCCGGCCCTCGCGCATTTCTTCGGGACGTCGATTCGCCCATGCCACCGTGCGCTCCCGGATGCGCAGGCGACGGCGGAGGTCCTCGTCGCGCTCATCGGCCTCGCGCAGGAGCGCGGCGCGCGAAGCGTCGGTGATCTCGCTGCGCTCGCGGCCCCACGCGTTCGGCAGGCGCACGCGAAGCGATCGCTCGCGTTCGGAGCTCCGACGCAACCGGGCGTCTACCTGTTCCGCGATCGCCACGACCAGGTTCTGTACGTCGGTCGTGCGAGCGAGCTGCGGGCACGGCTTCGCTCGTACTTCCGCACCGAGCGCCAGCGGCCGGCCGTCGAGGCGGCGCTGCGCGCGGCCGAGAGCATCGAGTGGCGGATCCACGGCTCGGAGCTCGAGGCCGCACTCGAGGAGCTCCGACTCATCCGCGAGCTTCGCCCGCCCGCGAACGCGAGGGGCGCGCGACCGGACCGTTACGTCTACCTCGTGCGCCGCGGTGACCGGATCGCTGTAACGACGACGCCGAGCGAGCTCGGGCCGATCCGAAGTCGTCGCCGCGCGGAGCTCGCCGCGCGCGCGCTCGCCGGCGCAGCACCCGATGAGCTCGATCGTCTCGCTCAGGGGGCGCCGCTCCGGACCCTGCGCATACGTCTGCGGGATCTCGCGGACGCGCTTCGCTACGAGGACGCGGCCCGCCTCCGTGACCGCATAGCGGCCCTCGAGCGCGTCGTCGGCGACCTGCGCGCGCTCGAGCGCCTTCGCCGTCTCGGGTGCTGCCTGCTCGTGCCTGCGCGTGAGCCGGGATACCTGCGCGCCATCTTCGTAGCCGGCGGGCGGGTCGCGGCCATTCGCACCATCCCGGACGACGGGAGCGGTCTCGTCGAGGTCGAAGCCGGCCTCGCGGAAGCGCGCGCCGCCGAGGCCGCCACACGGTCGTACGAGCCTGAGCTTGCCGACGAGCTCCTCCTGATCGACACGTTCTTGCGGAGACCGCCGCCCGAGCTCACGATCGCGCCGCTCGAATGCGAGCGAATCCTCACTGCGTGCCGACGGCCGCATCTGCGCGCGGATGTAGCCTAAAAGGCCTATGGAGCCAGAGGTCGACGCCGTTCCGCGCAGCGCGACGGGGACGTTCGCCGACCGAGTCGCAGACGCCGTCGATCGCAAGAGGAGCCAGATCGTCGTCGGCCTTGATCCGCGTCCGGAGCTCCTTCCAGTCGAGCTACGTGCGGCCAGGCACCTCGGCCGCGCGGCGGCGGCCGAGGCGTGCACGCGCTTCTGCTTCGGGCTCGTCGACGCCGTCGCGCCGTACGTGGTCGGTGCGAAGCTCCAGCTCGCGTTCTTCGAGGCTCTCGGCGCCGACGGGATGCAGGCGTTCGAAGACGTCTGCGACTACGCCCGCAACGCCGGCCTCCTCGTCCTCGCCGACGGCAAGCGCGGCGATATCGGCTCGACCGCTCGCGCGTACGCGGACGCCTACCTCGAGCGAGCGGACGGCACGGCGCCGAAGGTCGACGCGCTCACCGTCAACCCGTACCTCGGCAGCGACTCGATCGAGCCGTTTCTCGCCGCTTGCCGTAGATCGGGCACCGGTCTGTTCTGCCTCGTCAAGACGTCGAACGGTGGAAGCGCCGACATCCAGGAACTCGCCCTCTCGGACGGCCGCCGGCTGTGGCAGCACGTGGCGGCGCTCGTCGCGGAGTGGGGCGAGGACCTCGTCGGCGACCGGGGCCTCTCGAGCGTCGGCGCCGTCGTCGGCGCGACATACCCGCGCGCGGTCGCCGAGGCGCGGCGCCTCATGCCGCAGGCGATCCTCCTACTCCCCGGCGTCGGCGCCCAGGGCGCGAGCGCCGCGAACGTGGCCCGCGCGTTCACGAGCGGCCCGGCGAGCGCCCTCGTCCCGGTTTCGCGTTCGGTGATCTACGCGTTTCGCGTCGACGGCGCCGATTGGCGGAAGGCGTCCGCTGCCGAGACCGCGCGGCTTCGCCGCGAGGTCTGGGCGGCGTCCGGCTGGTGAACGAGGAGCCCGATCCTCGCGCATGGGGCCCGCGCGTCCTCGCGCCGCTCGCGTTCTTCACAGCCGCGACGATCCTCGTGCTCATCATCCACAGCTCGCTGACGGCGGAAAGCGAGGGCTCCACCTCTCCGCCGGCCGCCACCAATTCCGAGACGAAGACGGAGGAGACCGCGACGCCGCCGACCACGACGGGCCAGGGCCCGGCTCGGCGGAGGTTCTACCGGATCCGCGACGGCGACACGCTCGAGGCGATCGCCCTTCGCTTCAACACGACGGTGGACGACCTCCTCGTGCTCAACCCCGCGATCCAGCCGAACGCGCTCACGCCGGGGCGGCGCATACGCGTCCGGTAGACGGGGCAGGCTCACTCGGCGCGAGCTCGCTCGCGTCTCAGCGCTCGTCGCGCTCGCTCGAGAGCTTCTTCGCAGCGTGGACGCCCGCGAGGGCGAGGGTCATGAGCGGGTTGCCGCGCGAGCGAACACGGACGATCCCCGCGCGAAGCTCGTGCTCGCGCCGCGGGATGAGCAGGCTGCGCGGCGCGCTTCCGAGCGACACGATCCGCTCGCGGCCCTCGCGCGTCTCGCCGCTCCAGAGGAAGAACCTCGTCGGGCGAAGGTCGAAGCCGCCCAGCGGCCCGAGCTGAACCTCGACCGACCGTTCCACGCCGCGCACGCGCCCAGGGCTTTCCTTGCGCTCGATCAAGGCCACGGTCACCAATTCTAGTCTCGGTAGATTTGCGCCCGTTGCTGCGACGCTGCCCCGTCATCCTGGCCGCGGCCACGTTGCTCGTCGCGCTCGCCGGGCCCGCTTCCTCCGCGACGCGCCCGCCGGAATCGAACGCCCGAGCCGTCCTCGTCGCCGACGCCGCGACTGGCGAGGTGCTCCATGCCGAGAACGCGAGCGAGCGGCTGGCGCCGGCGAGCATCACGAAGCTGATGACGGCGCTCGTCGTGCTCGATTGGGCTCGGCCCAATGAGCGCGTCGCGGTTCCCGGGTTCATCGAGAGGGTGGGCGAGTCGAGCATTCGTCTCCGGCCCGGCGAGCGCCTCAGCGTTCGTGACCTCCTCGCGGCGTCGCTGATCCAGAGTGCGAACGACGCCGCTTACGCGCTCGCCGCCCATGTCGGCGACGGTGACGTCCGCGCGTTCGTCCGCCTCATGAACGCGAAGGCGGAGGAGCTGGGCCTCGACGACACGAACTTCGTCCGGCCCGACGGCCTCGACGCGTCCGGCCACTACTCGTCTGCGAACGACATTCTCGTGCTCGCGCGTGCGGCGATGCGGCGTCCGCTGATTCGCCGGCTGGTCCGCCTGCGCGGGATGGAGATCGCGGGAGGCCGCTCGCTGTTCGCGTGGAACGACCTGCTCGGCCGGTTTCCCGGTCTGATCGGCGTCAAGACGGGCCACACCGAGGAGGCCGGTTGGTGTCAGGTCGCAGCCGCCCGCCGAGACGGCACGACGACGTATGCGGTCATCCTCGGCAGCCCAACGCGGTCGCGGCGGAACAAGGACCTCGCGGAGCTCCTGGAATGGGGCCTCGCCCACTACGCGCGTGTAACCGTCGTCGAGCCGGAGCGCGCCTACGCGAGCGCTGCGATCCCGTTCTCGGACGAGCGGCTCGCGCTCGTGCCCGACGCGGGCGGCGACGCCGTCGTCCGGCTCGGGCGGCCGCTCGTCGAGACGGTGACCGCGTCCACGCTCGTCGAGCTTCCCATCGAGCGCGGTGACCGGCTCGGAGAGATCGTCGTCTCGGATGGGACACGCGTCCTTGCACGGCGTCCGCTCGTCGCAGCGGAGACGGTGACGGAGGCGAGCTTCGGTGCGCGGGTCGATTGGTACGCTGATCGCGCTCTCGACGCGGCCGGCGGAATGCTGACGGGAGCCGTGGGAGGAATTCTGTGATCGTTACCGTCACGCCCAACGCGGCGATGGACCGCACGCTGCTCGTGCCGAATTTCCAGGTCGGGCGCCGGCACCGCGCCAGCCTCGGCTTCGCGAGCGCAGGCGGGAAGGGCATCAACGTCGCCCGTGCCCTGAAGCACCTCGGTGTGCCGGTCGTCTGCACCGGTTTGGCGGGCGGTCGGAACGGGACGCAGATGGTCGAGGATCTGACGAGCGACGGGATCCTGAACGACTTCGTGCGGATCCGGGAGGAGTCGCGGACGTCGGTTGCGGTCCTCGACCCGATCTCGAACGCGTACACGGAGATCAACGAGTGGGGGCCGGACGTGGCGGACGACGAGCTCGAGATGCTGCGCGAGAAGCTCACCTATCTGACGCAGGGCGCGTCCTTCGTCGTCTTTGCGGGGTCGCTTCCGCGCGGCGTCGACCCCGACTTCTACGCGGAGATGATTCGCGAAGCGAACCGCCGTCACGTGCTCACCGTGCTCGACGCGGAGGGCGAGGCGCTGCGGCTCGGCGTGGCCGCGGAGCCGCACCTCGTCGCACCCAACGTCCGCGAGGCAGAGGCGCTCATCGGACATGAGTTCAACGACGACGAGGACCTGACCCAGGGGCTCGACGAGATCGCCGCGCTCGGCGCCAGGAACGTGCTCATCACGCTCGAGACCGGGTGCTACGCGCTCGTCCGCGACGACCGCGAGGAGCATCGCGTGCGGGCGATGTCGCCGCGGCTCGAGCCGGTGTCGCGCGTGGGGGCAGGCGACGCGCTCCTAGCCGGGTTCGTCGCGGCGCGCGAGGCGGGGCGCCCCGTCGAGGAAGCGGTTCGCAGCGCCGTTGCCGCCGGAGCCGCATCGGTGCTCGAGCCCGGCGCGGGTCGCTTCGACCAGCGCGAGGTCGGGCGGGTCTCGGGGCTCGTGACGGTCGAGCGCCTCGAGCAGGTCCCGCAGGACGTCTAGGGTCGTCTCCGCGCGACGCGGCGAGCGAGCGGGAGGCGGATGAGCCAGAAGCTGATTCGAGGGCGGTACGCGATCACGAACCCGGCTCGGCTCCCGTCCGGCGGTCTGATCAAAGACGGTGCGGTGGCGGTCGAGCGCGACAAGGTGGTCGCTGCAGGTCCGTTCGCCCAGCTGCGCGACCGCTTCCCTCGCGCCGACGAGCTCGGGACGGAGCACCACCTCGTCATGCCGGGCCTCGTGAACACGCACCACCACGGCCAGGGTCTATCGACGATTCAGATGGGGCTTCGCGACGACCTCCTCGAGTTCTGGCTAACGGACTTCTGGGCGCACGTGAAGCCGCTCGACGCGTACCTCGACACGCTCTACGGCGACCTCAAGCTCATTCGCTCCGGTGTCACGACGGTTCTCCACGCCGGCTACAACCGCGAGCCGGGAAATCTCCGTGCGGAAGCGTTCGCGTCGCTTCACGCCCACGACGACGCCGGTCTCCGGGTCGCTTTCGGCGTCCAGGCGCGTGACCAGAACTCGTTCGGCTACGAGCCCGACGACACGTTCTTGAGTCGTCTGTCGCCCGAGCTCGCCGCGCGCGTGCGCGCTGCCCTCGCCGAGTTCCCGCCGTTCACCACCGACGACTACTTCGCGCTGGTCGACGACCTGTTCGCGGCCTACGGTGACCACCCGCGCGTAACGCTCCTGCTCTGCCCGTTCGGCCCGCAATGGTGCTCGGACGACCTGCTCCGTCGCCTGCGCGCCGTCGGGACGAGCTACGGCGCCGGGCTTCACCTCCACTGCCTCGAATCGCCGTTCCAGCGCGAGTACGGCCGCACGAGCTACGGCGTCGGCACGGTCGAGCACCTGAACGAGCTCGGGTTCCTCGGCTCCGACGTCTCGCTTGCCCACGCCGTCTGGATGACCGAGCGCGAGATGGACATCTGCGCCGCCACAGGCACGTCCGTGTGCCACAACGCGAGCTCGAACCTCCGTCTGCGGTGCGGAATCTTGCCGGCCGCGCTCCTGCTCGAGAAGGGCGTGAACGTGTCGATCGGGACGGACGGCATGGGTCTCAACGACGACGACGACATGCTGCAGGAACTGCGGCTCGTCGCCCGGCTGCACGGCTTGCCGCGCGCTCTCGAGCGCCTCCCGTGCCCGACCTCGGCCGACGTTCTGCGCATGGCGACCGTGAACGGGGCCCGGTCGACGACGATCGGCCCCGCGATCGGGACGCTCGAGCCCGGTGCGAAGGCCGATGTCGTCCTGATCGACCTGGACGCCGTCGCGGGCGCCTATCTAAACCCGAGCGCCGACGTCGTGGACGCGCTTCTCTACCGCGGCCGCGCTTCTCACGTCGACACGGTGCTCGTGGACGGCGAGGTCATTCTCAGCGGCGGCCGGTTCACGAAGGTGGACGAGGACGCGATCACGGGGCGGCTCGTGGAGAACGCCGCAGCTCCCGCGGCCCCGCGTGTCGCGCGTTTGCTCGCTGCGCTCGAGGAGCTTCTCCCGCACGCGCACAGCCTCTACACGGGTTGGACCGAGCCCGAGTTCAGGCCCGCGTACATGGTCGACTCGGTTCATTAGGCCGAGTCAGCGGCCGCTCCGGTCCGCCGCCCGGCGTGCAGAGAATCGATCGAGTCCGTCCCCTTCCGCTGATACGATCGAGACGGATGAGAGTGCAGGCGGAAGCGTCGCTTTGAGACCCAGGCGAGCGGTCGGCGCCTGGGTTTTGCGCATTAATAGGAGCACCTTTCGGAACGACGCACCGATCGCACCACCAGTATCGACCCGGGCGCGGAGTCGTCGTTCCGAGGTGAGCTGAAAGGGGCGGGATCGGCGTGGACGTTGAGATCGGGCTCGGCAAGAAGGCACGCCACGCGTACGGCTTCGACGACATCGCCATCGTCCCCAGCCGGCGGACGCGCGATCCCGACGACGTCGACATCGGCTGGAAGCTCGGCGACCACCTCCTCGAGCTTCCGCTCATCGCGTCGGCGATGGACGGCGTCGTCGCGCCCCAGACCGCGATCGAGATCGGAAAGCTCGGCGGGCTCGGCGTCCTCAACCTCGAAGGGATCTTCACCCGCTACGTGAACGCGGACGAGCAGCTCGACCGGATCGCGAAGCTCGGCCCGGCCGAGGCGACGCGCGGGATGCAGGAGATCTACGCGCAGCCGATCGAGCCGTCGCTGATCGGCCGCCGCATCCGCGAGATCAAGGCGGCAGGCGTTCTCGCCGCCGGGTCGCTCACGCCACAACGCGTGCGTGACCATTACGAGACGGCGCTCGAGGCGGGGCTCGACATCCTCGTGATCCAGGGGACGGTCGTGTCGGCCGAGCACGTCTCGTCGAACGGGGCCGCGCTCAACCTGAAGAAGTTCATTGCCGAGCTCGACATCCCCGTGATCGTCGGCGGCTGCGCGTCGTACCACACGGCGCTCCATCTGATGCGGACGGGCGCCGAAGGCGTCCTCGTCGGCGTCGGCCCGGGCGCTGCGTGCACCACCCGCGGCGTTCTCGGCGTCGGCGTCCCGCAGGCGACCGCCATTTCGGACGCGGCGGCGGCCCGCGCGCAGCACGCGCTCGATTCCGGCCGGTACGTGAACGTCATCGCCGACGGTGGGATGCGGACCGGGGGAGATATTGCGAAGGCGATCGCATGCGGGGCGGACGCCGTCATGATCGGCTCGCCGCTCGCCCGCGCGCGCGAGGCGCCGGGACGCGGCTACCACTGGGGGATGGCGACCTTTCACCCGACGCTTCCGCGCGGAGCGCGCGTCGAGGTGAAGCAGGTGGCGTCGCTCGAGGAGATCGTCGTCGGCCCGGCGCGCGACAACGACGGGACGCTCAACCTGATGGGCGCCCTCCGGACGTCGATGGCGACGTGCGGGTACGAGAACATCCATGAGTTTCAGCGCGCCGAGATCATGCTCGCGCCCGCGATCAAGACCGAGGGCAAGGCGCTCCAGCAGGCGCAGCGCATCGGAATGGCCTAACAGTGCCTCTCCAGGCAATACATGCCGGCTTCTCGCCCGCGATCACACGGCGCCACAGCCCACGCTCGGCCTTGCAAAGGGCGCCGGCCTTAGCCGCGGCCGATTGCGACCTCTGGCTTCGTGCTCGCGACCGACAAGCTCGGCGGTATCACCTGAAGAGGCACTAGTGGGCGAAGTCGTCCCGCTCGAGCGACGCGAGCCGACACCCGAAGAGCGCCCCGTCCTCGTCGTCGACCTCGGCGGCCAGTACTCGCAGCTGATCGCGCGCCGGATCCGAGAGTGCCGGGTCTACTCCGAGCTCATCGCGCACACGATCTCCGCCGAGCAGGCCGCGCGTAGGCGCCCGCTCGCACTCGTCCTCTCAGGCGGCCCGGCCTCCGTCTACGCAGAAGGGGCGCCGAAGGTCGACTTGCGCCTCTTCGAGCTCGGCGTCCCGGTCCTCGGCATCTGCTACGGGATGCAGCTCATGGCCCTCGACCTCGGCGGCCGCGTCGAACGGACGGGCCGTTCCGAGTTCGGGCGCACCGAGTTGCGTGCGGAACACGGCAGTGACCTCTTCGCCGGCCTCCCCGAGGAGCAGAGCTGCTGGATGAGCCACCGCGACTCGGTCGTCGCGCCGCCCGAGGGCGCGCGTGTGGTCGCCGCGTCCTCCGCCGCGCCGATCTCGGCCTTCGAGGATCGCGAGCGCGGGCTCTACGGCGTCCAGTTCCATCCGGAGGTCGTGCACACGCCGCACGGGACCGACATGCTCAAGAACTTCCTCTACCACGTCGCCGACGCTCCGCCGGTCTGGACCGCGGCCGCAGTCATCGAGGAGGAGACGGCGCGGATCCGGGCGCAGGTCGGACACGAGCGTGTCCTCTGCGCGCTCTCGGGCGGCGTCGACTCGGCAGTCGCCGCACTGCTCGCGCACAAGGCCATCGGGGACCAGCTCACGTGCGTCTTCGTCGACCACGGCCTCCTCCGGAAGGACGAAGCCGAGCGGGTGGTCGAGACGTTCGAGGGCCACTTCCACGTCCCCCTGGTGCACGTCGACGCGCGGGAGCGGTTCCTCGCGCGCCTCAGCGGCGTCGCGGATCCCGAGGAGAAACGCCGCCGCGTGGGCGAGGAGTTCATCCGTGTCTTCGAGGAGGAGTCGCGCCGGCTCGGCCGTGTCCGGTACCTCGTTCAGGGCACGCTCTACTCCGACGTCATCGAGTCCGGCGGCCTCGGAGCGGGCTCGAGCGAAGGCGTCGCCGCGACGATCAAGTCGCATCACAACGTTGGTGGGCTGCCCCCCGAGATGGACCTCGAGCTCGTAGAGCCGCTGCGCATGTTGTTCAAGGACGAGGTGCGCCGGATCGGCGCGGAGCTCGGCCTCCCGGAGACGATGGTCTGGCGCCAGCCGTTTCCGGGACCCGGTCTTGCGATCCGGATCATCGGCGAGGTGACGGAGGAGCGACTGGCGATTCTCCGTGCGGCCGACGCGATCCTCCAGGAGGAGATCCGCCGTGCGGGGCTCTACCGCGATCTCTGGCAGAGCTTTGCGGTCCTGCCCGCAATCCGCTCGGTCGGGGTCCAGGGCGACGAGCGCACCTACGCCTACCCGATCGTCATCCGCGCTGTCACCTCCGACGACGCGATGACGGCGGACTGGGCCCGCCTCCCATACGACCTCCTCGAGACGCTCTCGAGCCGAATCATCAACGAGATCCCCGGCGTGAACCGTGTCGCCCTCGACCTCTCCTCGAAGCCGCCGGCCACGATCGAGTGGGAGTAAGCGAACCTGCCGCGTGCCGTCTTCCCGCGGACGACGACGAGCCCGTCGTCTGCCCGCGCTGCGGAGCGGAGATGATCTGGACGAAGGCGAGCTTCCACTGCTTGAGCTGTCGGTACAAGGAAGGCTGCTGCGGATGATGCTGCCGCGAGACGCGCCGGCGTAGATGGCGAGGACGGCGGTCGCGCCGGATGGGCGCGTCTGGTCGGTGAGGCGGCTCTGGCTTCCGCGGCTGCGCAGGCGCGACGGGCGCGGTAACGGCGACGGCGATGACGATGGAGACGGCGACTCCGGCGACGCTTCGTGGGGCGACGCCTTCTTGACGGGCCTGCCGGACGACCTAGGTGGCATCGTGATCGCGATAGCCGGCGTCGTCGCGATCGGGCTGTTCGTCTTCTTCGTACTCCCGTATTTCCTGTTCGTGCTCGAGCTGCTCGTGCTTCCCATCCTCTTCGCGTACAGGATCCTGTTCCGGAAGCCGTGGACGGTCGAGGCCGTCTCGCGAACGCCGCCGCGTGAGCTGCTGCGCTGTCAGGTTGTCGGCCTGCGTGAGAGCGGGGAGGCGGTCGGCGAGGTCGCCTACTCGCTCGAGCGCGGTGAGACGAGTCCAGTGCCGAGTAGCGCTTTGTCGCGATCCGGCCGAACCCTGGGAGATAACCGCGCACGTCGGCGGCGCCCTCGCTCACGTTCGTCGCCCTCGTCGTGAAGCCGCAGCCGAGGTAGCGTCTGTGCGGCCGCGCCAAGCTACGCTCGGCCGGTGCCATCCGCGTCGAGCCGCTATCGGTGGGCGATCCTCGCGGTCGGCGTCGTCGCGCAGGCGAGCTTCTCGGCAGTCTTCTTCGGGATCCCGGTCCTCGCGCCCGCGCTTCGCTCCGAGTACGAACTCACGCTCGCGCAGCTCGGCGTCGTCCTCGCGGCGGTCAACA
>JALZEM010000005.1 GCA_030862005.1 Actinomycetota bacterium
GGATGGACGGAGAACGCGGCGGCAGGTTCGGGTCGTTCCTCCTCGGCGGCCTCGTCGGAAGCGCCGCCGGCCTCGCTGCCGCCGGGCGCATGAAGGTCAAGGCGACGCGACGGAAGCGGATGACGCCTGCGGGCCTCGCGGCGTTCGAGCAGGCACCGTGCTACCGGGAGCTCGTCGACCGCGAGGCGGTCGAGGCGGGCACGGCCCGTCGCTAACCGCGCGATTTGCTGGCACTTCACCGCGCCGAGTGCCGACGACGACAGCGGCCGGTGGTACGCTCTTCAGACCTGCACCGGGCCAATCCTCATGCCGATCTACGAGTATCGCTGCCCTGAAGGGCACACCTTCGAGCTCTTCCAGCGGATGACTGATCCCGCTCCGGAGACGTGCGAGACGTGTGGCGCGCGCCCCGTCCAGAAGGTGCTCTATCCCGCCGCGATCCACTTCAAGGGCTCCGGGTTCTACAGCACCGACTACGGCCGCGGCGCGGGCGGCAGGCGCGACGGCAAGGAAGGCGACGCGGCGACGGGCGACACCAAGGGCGACGAGAAGAAGCCCACGAAGGTCGAGAAGAAGCCGGCGGAGCCGAGCAGCGCCGCCTGAGGACGCTAGCGGGCGCTCTGCCCGACGAAGCAACCGGGGCCGAAGAGCTCGGATCCCGGCCGCGGCGGCTGAGGCGCCGCTTCTCCGGTCAGCATCGCGACGACGAGGCGCGTGTCCTCGGCGAGCAGGTACGACCCGTCGCTCGACAGGCTGCCGCCGAGGCGGCACCGGATGGGGTCAGCCGCAGCGCGGCGCTTCACCCACGCGAGCTGGATGAGTTCGCCGGCTGAAAGATCGGTCGTCAACGGCTTCGTGAGGTCGTCGCCGATCAGGGGAAGCCGCAGGAACGTGCCGAAGCTCGTCGCCTCGCTCCCGATCGCCTGAACGACCTGCTGCTGGTTCGCGATGCGCGTGAAGTCGCTCGCCCCCGGGTCGAGCAGGTTCTTCCGGACGCGCGAGTAGATCAGCGCGCGATGCCCATCCATCTCCTGCGTGCCGCGCGTGAAGCGCCAGCCCTTCCACCGCTGACATCGCGCCGGCGTCCCGTACGGGCAATCGAACTTGGAGAGGATCGGCTTCCGGACGGTGATCGTGATCCCGCCGAGCGCGTCGATCACCTCGCCGAAGCGCCTGAAGTCGACGATGACGACGTGGTTGATCGGGAGCCCAGTGACGCTCTGCACGGTCCTCGCGGTCAGTGCGGCGCCGCCCGCCGGGTAGGCGGCGTTGATCTTGTCTTCGCCACGGCCTGCGATCGGCACGCGGAGGTCGCGCGGGATCGAGAGCAGCGAGATCCGGTGTGCATCCGGATCCGTCCGGACGAGCATGATCGAATCGGACAGGCCCGTCCGGCTGCGCCCGGGTCCGGGCCCTGCGTCCGTCCCGATCAGGAGGATGTTCGACGGGGTCGACATGATCGACCCTTCCTGCGCGGTGAGGACGGCTTTCGCCTTGTCGTCGAGCCGCGCGTTCGCCTCCTTGACGCCCGTCCGCACCGCCAGGAACCCGAGCACGCCCCACGCGATCGCGAGCACGAGGAGGAGCAGGAGGACGATCGCGATCCGCCTTCCCCACCGTCGTCGTTTGCGGACGGGCTCGGCATACGTCCCGCGGTAGCCGTCCCCGCCGTCGGGCTGATCGTCGCGGTCCCGACCCGTCGGCGCTCGGACGGGTCCCTTGGCGCGCCCGCCCCGGTAGAGCTTGTAGGGCTTTTCCTTGTCTGCCACGCCGACGCGTTATCGTAGCCCCGCCGTTCAGAGCGCTATCGCATCGGAGCGCACGATCACCGATCACGTCATCGCGATCGACCTCGGAGGCACGAAGCTTGCGGCCGGGATCGTCGGCCGTGACGGCGCCGTCGTTCGCCGGACGGAGCGCTCGACGGACACCTCGACGCAGGACGCGCTCCTCGCGCAGATCGACGCTGCGATCGACGAGCTTCTCGACGAAAGCGTCGGTGCGCTCGGGATCGGCATCCCTTCGCTGATCGACCAGCGGGCCGGTCGGGCGGGGTCGTCCGTCAACGTCCCGCTCGCCGGCGTGAACCTGCGCGACCAGCTCGCCCGACGGTTCGGCCTTCCGGTCGCGCTCGAGAACGACGCCAACGGCGCCGCGCTTGCCGAGCATCGTTTCGGTGCCGGCCGCGGAACCGAGCACATGGTCCTCCTGACGCTCGGGACCGGGATCGGCGGCGGACTCATCCTGAACGGCGAGCTCTATCGGGGCGCGATCGGGACCGCCGGCGAGCTCGGCCACATCACGATCGATCTCGACGGGCCTCGATGCCAGGGGAGATGCCCTGGGATCGGCCACTTCGAGGTGCTCGCCTCCGGGACGGCGGCGGCCCGGCTCGCCGAGGAGATCGCGCGCGAGCGTCCGAACGGCGGGCTCGGCCGGGCGCTCGCAGCCGGGAGGGACGTTGACCCACGGCTGACCGTCGAGCTTGCGAACGACGGCGATCCGGACGCCTGCGAAGTACTCGGGACGATCGGCTACCGGCTCGGCGTCGGGATCGCAGGCTACGTGAACGTCTTCAATCCGGAGGTCGTCGTGATCGGCGGTGGCTTTTCGGGCGCGGGCGACCTCTTGCTCGACCCGGCGCGGAAGGTCGTCGCCGAGCGCGCGCTTCCGCCCGCGCGCGACTCGGTCCGGATCACACCGGCCGTGCTCGGCGCCGGCGCGGGCCTCATCGGCGCCGGGCTCGTCGGGTTCGAGGCGTTGGACGCCACCGACGCAAGGGCGGCACCCGCTGCGCGGCTGCCCTAGCGGATCGCGTCGAATGGCCGCTTCCCGCGTATCCGCCGGCCGCGGCCGGGCGGGCGGTGGGACGTCCGAATTCTCGTAGTGCTCGTCGTCTGCGCGACGCCCATCGGCAACCTCGAGGACGTGACGCTCCGTGTGCTCCGTGAGCTCGGGGAAGCAGACGTAGTCCTGTGCGAGGACACGCGGCGGACTCGGATCCTCCTCGAGCGCCACGGGATCACTGCGCGGCTGGTGAGCTTCCATCGTCACAACGAAGCGCGCCGAACAGTGGAGATGCTCCCACGCCTCGAGGCGGGCGAGCGGATCGCGCTGGCAAGCGACGCGGGCCTCCCCGGAGTGAACGACCCGGGCGCGCGGCTCATCGCCGCAGCCGTCGACCGCGGCCTCGCGGTCACGGTCCTTCCCGGCGCGTCGGCGGTCGAGACGGCACTCGTCGCGAGCGGCCTCGTCGGCGACCGCTACACCTTCGTCGGCTACCTCCCGCGCTCGAAGGAGGCGCTCGCGCGCCTCTGGGTCGAGCTTGCGACCTGGACCTGGCCCGCAATCGCTTTCGAGTCGCCGCAGCGCCTCCCGGCGACCCTCCGAAGCCTCGCCGACGTGGATCCCGAGCGCTCCGTCGCCGTCTGCAGGGAACTGACCAAACGCTTTGAGGACGTCGTGCGCGGTTCGGCCGCGGAGCTTACGGCACGGTTCTCGGACCCGCCGAAGGGCGAGATCACGCTCGTGATCGGCGCGGCGCCCGAAGGACGTACACCCGCAGCGGAACGAGAGGCCGCGTCTGCCGTCCTCGACCTCGTCGAGGCCGGCGTCCCGCGCCGCCGCGCCGCCGACGTCGTCGCGCGCCTTACCGGAGTCTCGAGGAACCGCCTCTACCGTGATTCGCTCTAACCGAGCGGCGTCACCGCGCGTGCGACATCCGGCGCGCTACCGCACCCATGCACCCCGAACCATGCGCGCAAGCCTCTCATCCGCCGCTGAAGTCTCACGCGGTCAGGACGCATGGCGAGCGAGCTCGCCGATGCAATCTCGGCATACCAGCCGGCCTCTGTAGTCAGCGAGCGCTTCGTCGCCGCCGCAGAAGACGCAGACGTTCTGTGCCTTCGAAAGCAGGATCGTCTCCCCGCGGACGGAGATCTCGACGGCGTCCTTCTCGGCCAGCCCGAACCGCTTTCGGATCTCGATCGGGATCACGATCCGGCCGAGCTCGTCGATGTGGCGGACGATCCCCGTTTGTACCACGTCCCCTTCCGAGCGGTCGGGCACCGCAGCCATGCTCGAAATCTGGTGCCCCGTTTTGCCGTTTCGAATCCTCAGCGGCGTCGGGACGCGGCGGTGTCCCGCCGTAAGATGGCCGCACGTGCAGGAACGGAAGCCGGAGCGGATCCTGGTTGCGGTCGCGTGGCCGTACGCAAGCGGCCCGCGGCACATCGGCCATGTTGCGGGGTTCGGCGTTCCTTCCGACATCTTCGCCCGCTACCACCGCCTGCGCGGCAACGACGTCCTCATGGTCAGCGGGACGGACGAGCACGGGACGCCCGTGATGGTGGCCGCCGACCGCGAAGGCGTTGCGCCGCGCGAGCTCGCTGACCGCTTCAACGGGGTGATCCGTGAGGATCTCCGCAATCTCGGGCTCTCGTACGACCTCTTCACCCGGACGACGACGCAGAACCACTACCGCGTCGTCCAGGACGTGTTCAGGACCCTCTACGAGAAGGGCTTCGTCGTGCAGCGGACGACCCGCGGCGCCTTCTCGGCGACCACGGGCCACACGCTGCCCGATCGCTACATCGAGGGGACGTGCCCGATCTGCGGGTACGCGGAGGCGCGCGGAGACCAGTGCGACAACTGCGGGAATCAGCTCGACCCGACCGACCTGATCAACCCGCGCGCTCGCACCGACGGAACGCCGCCCGTCTTCCGCGATACCGAACACCTCTTCCTCGACCTACCGGCGTTCAAGGAGAGCCTCGGCGAGTGGATCGGCGCCCAGACCGACTGGCGGCCGAACGTCCGGAACTTCTCGCTGAACCTCCTCGAGGACCTGAAGCCGCGCCCCATCACACGCGATCTCGACTGGGGCGTCCCGATTCCGGTGCCCGGCTATGCCGAGCGTGACGACAAGCGCATCTACGTCTGGTTCGACGCGGTCATCGGCTACCTCTCCGCGAGCGTCGAGTGGGCGCGAAACCGCGGTACGCCCGACGCCTGGCGGGACTGGTGGCAGGACCCGGACGCGTGCCACTACTACTTCATGGGCAAAGACAACATCGTCTTTCACACGCTCATCTGGCCGAGCATGCTGATGGGGTACGGGGCGGGGGGCGAGGTCGGCGCAGGCGGCGCGCCACTCGAGCTTCCGGACAACGTCGTCGCGAGCGAGTTCCTTACGATGGAGGGCCGGAAGTTCAGCTCGAGCCGGGGCGTCGTGATCTATGTCAACGACTTCCTGAGCCGCTATGACGCCGATCCGTTGCGCTACTTCCTCACGATCGCGGGCCCGGAGAACCAGGACACCGACTTCACGTGGTCGGAGTTCGTCCGGCGAAACAACGACGAGCTGCTCGCGAACTGGGGCAATCTCGTCAACCGCACGCTCACGAACGCGCACCGGAACTTCGGCGCGGTGCCTGAGCCGGGCGCCTTCTCCGGCGCCGACCGCGACCTCATTGCGGCGATCGACAGCGGGTTCTCGGCCGTGGGCGAGCTGATCGAGACGGCGCAGCTCAAGGCGGCGCTTATCGAGGCGATGCGCCTCGCGACCTCAGTGAACCAGTACGCGAGCGAGCAGGCTCCGTGGGTCACGATCAAGCGCGACCGCGAGCGCGCGGGCACCGTTCTGTACGTCGCGCTTCGCTGCGTCGACAGCCTGAAGACGATGCTCGCGCCCTTCCTCCCGTTCACCTCGCAGACCGTGCACGAGCTCCTCGGGTACGACGGGTATCTGGCTGGGCCGCTCGAGTTTCGCGACGAGACGGAGGAGGATGGAAGCGTCCACACCGTCCTCACCGGCGATTACGCGAGCTGGGTGGGCAAATGGGCGCCGAGCGATCTGCCGCCCGGGCAGCCGTTGCGCGAGCCGCGACCGTTGTTCGCGAAGCTCGACCCGGAGCGAACGGTCGACGACGAGCTCGCACGCATGGCCGAGGCCGCAGAAGCGGCGTGATCGACACGCACGCGCATCTCGACGCCCTCGCGGACCCCCCGGGGGAAGCGCTCGCGCGTGCGCGTGCGGCGGGCGTCACGCGTGTGATCACCGTCGGGGCCGGTGTCGAATCGTGCCGCCGGGCGCTCTCGATCTGCGAGCGTGAGGAGGGCGTCTTCGCGGCGCTGGGAATCCATCCGCATCAGGCCGACGAGGCGGACGAGCACGACGTCGCCGAGCTGCGGGATCTTCTCGCCCATCCGAAAGCCGTAGCTGTCGGGGAAACGGGTCTCGACCACTACCGCGACTACGCGCCGCGCGACCGCCAGCGCCACCTCTTCCGCGAGCACGTCGCACTCGCGACTGAGCTGCGAAAGCCGCTCATCGTCCACACGCGTGCGGCCGAGTCCGAGACGCTCGACGTCCTCTGCGCCGCGGAGGACGGGACGGGGGTCGTTCTCCACTGCTTTTCGTCGTCGGCGCTCCTCGAGCCGGCACTCGAGCGCGGGTGGTACGTCTCGTTCGCGGGGAACGTCACCTATCCGAACGCGCGCGAGCTTCGCCGGGCGGCGGCGCGGGTTCCGGCCGCGCGGATCCTGGCCGAGACGGACAGCCCGTATCTCGCTCCGCAGCCGGTCCGCGGAAAGCCGAACGAGCCCGCGCACGTCGTCCACACGGTCGCCGCCCTCGCCGACGCGCGCCGTGAGGATCCGCGCGAGCTCGCGCGCGGAATCAATGACAACGCCGCTGTCCTCTTCGGTCTCTCGTGAGGAGCGCCACGCCGAAGCGGGAGCTCGGCCAGCACTGGCTCGTCGACGAGAACATCGTCGCAGTCGCCGGGAGGCTCGCCGAGCTCGAGGAGGATGACGTCGTGCTCGAGATCGGCCCGGGCCTCGGCGCGCTGACCGCGTTCCTCGCCGACCGGGTCCGTCTTGTGCATGCCGTCGAGCTCGATTGCTCGGTCGAGCCGCGCCTGCGTCGGCGCCTCGGCAGGCGCGGCAACGTCGAAATCATGTTCGGCGACGCGCTCTCCCTTCCCCTTCATGAGCTCGACCCGCCGCCCACGAAGCTCGTCGCGAACCTCCCGTATCACGTGGCCACGCCGCTCGTCGTCGAGAGCCTCGACGGGCTGCCCACGCTTGCGCTCTGGTGCGTGATGGTCCAGCGGGAGGTCGCCGACCGCTTCTTCGCCGCTCCCGGAACAAAGCCCTACGGCGCCGTGTCCGTCCTCGTCCAGCTGACGGCCGACCGGTCGGGCTTTCACCCCGTCGCTCGCACCGTCTTTCGCCCGCCGCCGAACGTCGATTCGGCGCTTGTGTCCTTCCGTCGCCGGCGCACCTGGGATCCCGAGTACGAGCGGCTCAAGCGCGTCGTCCAGGGCGGGTTCGCACACCGGCGCAAGACGCTCCCGAACTCGCTCGAGCTCGCCGGTGTCACCGATCGCACGCGCGCGGTCGAGGCGCTCGCGGCGTTGGGGCGATCTGCCGAGGTGCGCGCGGAGGCGCTTGCGCCTGCAGAGTTCGAGCACCTCGCCGCGCTCGTGTGACGCGCGTCCCCGTTCCGGCGAAGATCAACCTCGCCCTCCTCGTCGGCGAGCGACGGGCGGACGCCCTGCACGAGGTCGCGACGGTTCTCCAGCGGATCGACATCTGCGACCGGCTCGAGCTCGTGGAGGCACCCGCGCTTCGGGTCGACGGCTTTCCCGCGGACACGCTCGTTCGCGCGGCGCTTACGCGGCTCGCGGAGGCCGCAGGGGTCGAGCCGCGCTGGCGGGTTCGGATCGACAAGCGGATTCCCGTTGCGACCGGCCTCGGAGGTGGGAGCGCCGACGCGGCCGCTGCGCTTCGGCTCGCGAACCGGACGCTCGCCGACCCGCTTCCGCGCGAGCAGCTCGCAGAGATCGGCTCGACGATCGGAGCCGACGTCGCCTTCTTCCTCGAGCCGGGGCCGAAGCTGGCCGAAGGCGCCGGCGAGACGCTGACGGCGCTCGACCTTCCCCAGGACTTCTCGGTCGTGATCGCCCTCCCGCGCCGGGCCCGGAAAGCTTCGACACGAGAGGTCTACAAGCGCTATGACGGCGCCTCGGGTTTTGCCCAGCGGAAGGCGGCGCTCCTCGACGCGCTCGACCGTTGCCGCCGTCCACGTGACTTCGCGGCCTTTCCGGCCAACGACCTGGCTGTGGCAGCCGGCCGGCTGCCACTCGTGGACGAGCTCGTCGCAGCGGGGGCCTTTCGCGCCGACGTCAGCGGCGCCGGTCCCGCCGTATACGCGCTCTTCGACCACCGAGCCGCTGCGCGTGCAGCCGCGCGCGGGGTGCTGCCGGAAGCGCAAGTCTGGGTCACCGCACCCGTTTGGTAGCGTCGGCGCGTGAGTGCGTACCCCGTGATCGAGCACCGGACCGGGCGGGTCAGCCGGTGGTTCCGCGCGAACCGGATTCGCGTCGCATTCCTTGTCGCCGTGGTCGAGACGATCCTCGTCGTCACGAACCTCGTTCAGTGGCGCTGGGCGCTCCTGATCGCGGGCGCGGTGTTCGCGTTCCACTTCTTCATCGGCCGCCGCGCCCGCTTCGCCTGGCTGCGGCAGCTTTCATGGACGGCGGCCGTCTCGCAGACGCTCCCGGTCGTCATCCCGGTCGCCGTCGGCGCGACGATCGCGGTCGCCGTCCTTGCGATTGTCGGCGGCGCGGTCGTCGTCCTTGCGCTCGTTTTCTTCGGCCGCCGATAAGGTGCGGTAACGTGGCCGCCAGATGCGGCGTAGCCGAGCGGTAGGGCAGCGGGTTTTCACAGCGGGGGAACCCTTCATTCCCCCATTGGCCCCTCCTCGTGTCACCGTGGGGCGTAGCCAAGTGGTAAGGCAGCGGGTTTTGGTCCCGTGACCGGAGGTTCGAATCCTCCCGCCCCAGTCGTCGTCCCGTGACGGCAGGTTCGAATCTCCCCGCCAAGCAATGATTCGCGGCTCATGACCTCTTCGCTCGCAGCGGTTGTGCTCGCCGCAGGACTCGGCACTCGCATGAAGTCGCGCGCGTCGAAGCATCTCCATCCTCTCCTCGGGCGGCCGATGGTCGAATGGGCCCTCGACGCCGTCCGGCCGCTGAAGCCTGCGCCGCTCGTTGTCGTCTGTTCCGCCGAGACGAGCGAGGAGGTTGCCGCGCTTCTTCCAGACGACGCCACGATCGCCGTCCAGGCCGAGCCGCGCGGGACGGGTGATGCCGTCGCCGCCGCGCGCGAGACGCTCGGGGGCCATGCTGGTGACGTGCTCGTCGTGCCGGGCGACGCGCCGCTTCTCACGTCCGAGGTGCTCCAGGCGCTCGTCGACGATCACGCGCGCGAGCGACCCTCCGTCACCGTCTCCGCGATCGAGAGCGACAAGCCGCTCGTTTACGGCCGGCTCGTCCGCGACGAGACCGGCGCGCTGATCCGGATCGTGGAAGAACGGGATGCAACTCCGGAGGAATCTGAGATCAGAGAACTCAACGCCGCGCTCTACGTCTTCTCGGCGCCGGACCTCTGGTGGGCCCTCGAGCGCCTGGACGCGAACAACGTGCAGGGAGAGCTCTACCTCACGGACACGATCGGCCACCTCGCAGCGGATGGACGCCGCGTCGGCGTCCACCGCGTCGTCGATCCGGTCGCGAGCGAGGGCGTGAACACACGGGTCGAGCTGGCGGCGGCTGCAGCCGTCCTTCGTAACCGAATCCTGCGCGCGCACATGCTCGCCGGCGTCACGATCGCCGATCCAGCGACGACATGGATCGAGCGGAACGTCGTCCTCGAGCCCGATGCGGTCATCCATCCCTTCACCGTCCTACGTGGAGCGACGGTCGTCCGCCGCGACGCGGAGGTCGGCCCGCACGTCGTCGCGCACGACGCGGAGATCGGACCGGGCGTCACGGTCGGCCCTTTTTGCTACCTCCGGCCGGGGACGGTTCTCGAGGCGGGTGCGAAGGCGGGCGCGTTCGTCGAAGTGAAGAATTCGCGTGTCGGAGAACGGACCAAGGTGCCCCACCTCTCGTACATCGGCGATGCGGACATCGGCGAGGACACCAACATCGGCGCGGGGGCGATCACGGCGAACTACCGACCTGAGCTCGAGGAGGGGAAGCAGCGAACGGTGATCGGCAGCAACGTCCACACGGGCAGCGACAATGTTTTCCTTGCGCCGGTTGAGATTGGCGACAATGCTTGGGTCGGAGCGGGCTCGACGATCACGGAAGACGTCCCCGCAGGCGCCCTCGCGATCGCGCGAGCCAGACAGGTCAACAAAGAGGACTACTTTGGTCGAGACGGGAACACCTGAGGTCGTCACGCCGCTGCCGGGGCTCGAGACGGTCGATGCGATCGAGCCAAGCCCCGGAGAACGCGGCCACTTCATCCAGCGAGGCCCGGAGGGAAAGCTCATGCTGTTCTCGGGGCGGTCGAACCCGGGGCTCGCGGAGGCGATCGCGGAGAAGCTCAACATCGAGCTCGGCGACGTCTATCTCAAGACGTTTGCGAACAGCGAGGTCTACTGCCGGTACGGCGAATCGATCCGCGGCGCCGACGTCTTCATCATCCAGTCATGCGCGGCGCCGCAGACGAACGACCATCTCGTCGAGCTCCTCGTGATGATCCAGGCCGCCAAGCTCGCCTCGGCAAACCGCATCACCGCCGTCATGCCCTGGTACCCCTACTCACGCCAGGACAAGAAATCCGCGCCGCGTGAGCCCGTCACCGCCAAGCTCGTCGCCGACGTCCTCGAGGTTGCCGGGGTCGACCGCGTCCTGACGATGGACCTGCACGCGGGCCAGATCCAGGGGTTCTTCACGATCCCGGTCGACCACATGACGGCGCTCCGGATCTTCGCGCAGTACTACCGAGACCGCGGGCTCCACGGCGACGGCGTGGTCGCGGTCGCGCCTGATCCTGGTCGCGCGAAGATGGCGGCTCGGTTCGCGGAGATGCTCGAGGCGGACTTCGCGCTGCTGCGGAAGGTGCGCCCCGAGCAGGAGGTTGCGACCGTGACCGAGGTCAGCGGGCCGGTCGCGGGCAAGGTCGCGATCATGAGCGACGACATCATCGTCACGGGAGGGACGCTGATCGCGGGCGCGCAGGCATTGCGTGCGGCCGGCGCGACCGACGTCTACGCGTG
>JALZEM010000041.1 GCA_030862005.1 Actinomycetota bacterium
CGGTGCCTCGTCGATCGTCTTCATCTACAACCTCCTCGTCAGCTGGCGGATGGGCGAGCCCGCGCCCGGTAATCCATGGCGCGCGCTCACGCTCGAGTGGCAAGTCTCGTCGCCGCCCCCGATCTTCAACTTCGACGAGATCCCGCAGGTCGTCGGCAGCCCCTACGAGTACGGCGTCCGCGGCGCACGCCATGCGGTCATGAACGGCGCCCGCGCGGAGGTGCTCGAACGCGAGAAAGTCGGCGCTTGACGGAGCCGCGCCACATCCTCGTGCTCGCGAACGAGACGGTTGCGGGCAAGTCGTTGATCGACGCCGTACGAAAGCGCACACAGCATGGACCGATTCGCGTCACCGTCATCTGCCCGCAGAACGCGCCGGCGATGGGCTACGTCGTCTATCAGGACGAGCGGCGCTCGGCAGCCGAGCGGCGTCTCCGGCGTACGCTCGACCGCCTGCACGAGGCGGGCATCGCGGCGCGGGGCGCCGTCGTCGATCCCGACCCGCTCGCCGCCCTGCGGGATGCTGTCCACGAGTACCAGCCCGACGAGATCATCATCTCCACCCACCCGGAGATGCGCTCGAGCTGGCTGCGCGGGAACCTGATCCACCGTGCGCGCAAGGCCGCAGGAGAGATCCCCGTCGAGCACGTGGTCGTCGACCTCGACGAGCGGCGCGAGCGCGCGCATGTACTCGTAATCGGAAGTCAGACCGTCGTTGGCGAGCCCGTCCTCGACGCGGTTCGTGAGCGCGCGACGCAATCGCCGGCCGACTTCACGGTCGTCGTCCCCGCCGAGCCGCCGGGGGCGGAGGCGCGCGTCGAGCAGACGTTACGGCGGCTCCGCCAAGCCGGACTCGAGGCGACGGGCCACGTCGGCGACCCGGATCCCGTCTGTGCCGTCGTCAACGCTCTGCACGACGAGCCCGTCGACGAGATCATCATCTCGACCTTTCCGCACGAGCGCTCCGGATGGCTCCGCCGCGACGTCCTCGGCCGGATCCGCAAGCACACGAAGGTCCCGATCCGCCACGTGATCGTGGAGGAGGCCGACGCCGAAGCGGCCGTCGCCTCGTGAGCGTCGCGCACGGACACGCGGACGAGCACCCGCCCGCGGCGAACGTGAGCTCGCGCGTCGACGCGCGCCTGCTCGGGATCTACATCTTCATCGCGTCCGAGATCATGCTCTTCGGGTCGTTCTTCACGGCGTACTTCTTCGCGCGCGTGATCGTCGCGCCGGACGATTGGCCGCCGCAGCCGTTCGAGCTCCCTGTCTACCTCGCGCTCCTGAACACGATCATCCTGATGACCTCGAGCTTCACGATGCATTGGGCGCTCCAGGCGATCAAGCGGAACAACCGCGCGGGCCTCATCGCCGGGCTGACTCTCACCTTCCTGCTCGGGTTCACGTTCCTGCTGATCCAGATCCGCGAGTACACGCGCATCGGGTTCGGTCCCGGGGATCTCGCCTTCGGCTCGAGCTTCTTCGGCCTCACAGGTCTGCACGGGGCGCACGTGTTCGTGGGGCTAAACCTGCTCGCGTACGCGCTCATCCGCGCAATCCGGGGGCACTACGGCCCCGCCGCGCACGACCACCTGGGCGTCGAGATCCCCGGGATCTACTGGCACTTCGTCGATGTCATGTGGATCGTGGTCTACACGACGGTCTACGTCCTGTAGCGCACGTCGCTGGTGCGGAATCCGCTCCGGACCGAGGCCGAGGCGTTCAGCTTCGTCCTCGTCGTTGCCGTCCTGTTCCTTGCGGTCGCGCTTGCCGGTACCCTCGGCGGCGGGTGGGTCGGGCTTGCAATGTTCCTCGGGCTCGTGATCGGAGTTGCGGCCGGGATGTACCTCAAGAGCGACCCCAGGGAGCGCGAACCCGCGGTCTGGGAACGGCAGGCGCCTCCGCCCCCGTAGGGGCCGAACGGCTCCTCGTGGCGATGTGAGGGCTAGCCGCCTCCGCCGACGACGTACTGCGCGAGAATCCTGATCTGCTCGTCGGTCAGGCGGCCCTCGTACGCGGGCATTCCGCCGCCGCCTTCGGTGATCTGCGTGACCGCTTCGTCGAGGCTCACGTCGGAGTCGTCGAGATTCGGGCCGACCGTTCCCGTCGACTCTGCGGCCGCGAGCGCGTGGCAGCTACCACAGCCCGAGCCGGTGTAAAGAGCCAGCGGGTCCTTCTCGTTTGCCCCGATCGCTTGCTGCGCGGGGCTGCCGGCGGCCTCGGCGACGTATGCCGCGATCGAGACGCGGTCCTGTTCCGGCAGATAGTCCTTGGAGCCCTTCTCGTCGTAATCGGGCATCGGCGGCCCCGGGATCTGCATCTGCTCCAGCGTCACCTCGAAGAACGTGCTCTCCTCGAGGCCCTGGTTCTCCGCGAACTTGAACGCGTCGTCGAGGTTCGGCCCGACGTCACCCTGTGTTCCCGCGTCGGCCAGAACGTGGCAGGCGCCGCACTTCTGCTGGAAGAGCTCCTTGCCGCGGGTCTTGTCGGCGCGCTCACTGCTCGCCACCGCTCCTCCGCAGCCGGTGAGGAGCGCCGCCGCTGCCAGCGGGACGGCAAAGCGGCGCACGCGCTCAGGCCTGCGCGGCGTCCGGCGAGCCGAGCTTCTCAACCGCCTCCGCGCGCGTCTCGTAGATCGGGAAGACCTTGTCGAGCCCCGTGATCTCGAAGATCTTCGTGATGTTCCGGTCGCTACAGACGAGCGTGAGCTGGCCCCCCTTCGGACGGAGCCGCTTGACGCCGCCGACGAGGACGCCGAGGGTCGTCGAGTCGATGAACGTCGTGTTCGTCAGGTCGACGAGGACGTTCTTCCCGCCCTGGCCCACGACCTCGAGCAGCTGCTGCTTGAACTCCGGCGCCGTATAGAGGTCGACCTCGCCCGAAAGCGAGATGACGTACACGTCGTCGCCGAGCTTCTCGGTGTTGATGTCGAAGTTCACGCGCCCCCAGGGGAAGAAGACCGCGCGTACCTTACCCGACCAGGCGCGCCGCCTAACCGCCCGGAATCGAGGCGCTGCTTTGAAGCTCGAGCTGCTTCACGAGGTTTCTGATCTCTGCTTTGTTCGCGGCATCCGGCGCGAGCTCGAGGTAGCGGTTGTACGCAAGGATCGCGCCCGCGGTGTCACCGGCGAGCTGCGACGCGCGCCCGAGCTCCGCGAAGAAGGACGGTTCGTCGGGCTCGAGCGCGGTCAGTCTGCGCCACACCTCCGCCTCCTCGCGGTAGGCCGCCTGCGCTGCGGAGAAAGCCTCCTGGTAGCGCTCGTTCGCGTCGCCGCGAAGCGCGTTCGTGATCGGCGACGGCTCGAGGGCTCTCGCGAGTTCACCGCTCGGGTTCAGGATCTCGTCGCCGAACCCCGCCTGTTGTGATTCGACCTGCAGGGCGCGAACGCGGCTTTCGGCTGCGCCCGCCTTGATCAGGTAGAGGCCTGCGAGTTGCTGGAGCGCGTCGGCGTCGTCCGGGCGCATCTCGACGTACTTCTCGAGCGCGACGATGGCGTCGGCTGTCTTCCCGTCGGTCTGGAGCGCGTTCGCGAGATCGAGGTGCGCGTCCGCGTCCTTCGGGTTCTCCTTGATGCGGTCGCGCGCATCCTCCGCCGATCCGCTCGCAGACGGCTGGCGGTTGAAGATCTCGGAGATGTAGTCGCCGATCCCGGAGCCGAACCCTGAGCCGACGCCGGCGACGACGAACGCAAGGGCGAACGCGAAGGCGAGAACCGCGAAGACCCATTTCGCCCGGCGTCGCAGCCGGGGGAAGAACATCAGGTCTTCTGCGTGATCGTAGGTTCGGGCACTACGCCGAGCAGGCGGGCGCGCGCTCTTGCGGCCGCGTGTCGAAGTTCGTGCCATTCGAACCCTCCTTTCCTGTAGCGCTCCTCGCCGTCGACGAGGGTGAGCTTTACCCGCTCGGGCGAGCCGCCGAAGACGACCGCTGCGGCGGGATCCTCCCACGGGAGGTACGGCGACCCGGAGAGCGAGACGGCCGCGAGGTCGGCTCGCTTCCCGGGCGCGAGCGACCCGATCTCGTCGTCGAGCCCGAGCGCGCGCGCGGAGCCAAGGGTAGCGAGTTCGAGCGCCTCGGAAGCCGTAGGGCGATCGGGGCGTCCGGCCCGCGCACGCGCCGCGTATACGGCCGCGCGCATCTCTTCGAAGAAGTCGAACGACGGTGTCGACGCGGGGCTGTCGGTTCCGAGGCCCACGCGGACGCCTGCGTCGAGGAGCTCCAGGAGGGGCGCGACGCCGCAGCCAAGGAGCGCGTTCGAGCGCGGACAGTGTGCGACACCGGCTTCGTGGCGCGCGAGCAGGCGGACCTCCTGCGCGTCCACGTGGACACAATGTGCTGCGAGAACCTGTGGACCGAGGAGGCCGTCCGCCGCGAGGAGTCGCGTGCCCGTCGTCCCCGCCGGTGGGCCGAAACGCTCCGCGATCGGCGCGAGTGGCCCGGTCCCGCGCGTCAGCCACTCGACCTCCGCCGCACTTTCGGAAATGTGCGTCGACATCGGAAGCCCGAGAGCGGCGCATTCGGCATAGACGTGCGCGGGAACCGTGTACGGCGCATGCGGGCCGATTCCGAGGCGGACGCGGTCCGAGAGCGAGTCGTCGACGCGATCGCGTCTTCGCTCGAAGTCGGCGAGTGCCTCGTCGGCGTCGCTTCCGAAGATCTCGAGGTACACCGTTGCGCGCAGGCCGAGTTCTGCGCACGCGCGCGCAGCGGCGCCCTGGAACGAGGAGTCGCCCACCGTCGTCACCCCGGATGCGAGGCACTCGGCGGCACCGCGCCGCGCGATTGTGAGCATGTCGTCGAACGCGACCCGCCGCTTCCGCTCGACGTGGAGGTCGAGCCACGGCGCGAACGCGAGACCGTCGCCGAACCCGGCATACACCGCGTACTCGAGATGGGTGTGCGCGTTGACGAGGCCCGGAATGATCGCCGCCTCGTCGAACCGCTCGCCGGGCCCTAGCTCGGACGCGGTTCCGACCGCCACGATCTCGCCGCCTTCGACGACTACCGCGCCTCGCTCGATCGGGTCGCCGTCGACGGGCAGGACCCAGTCGGCCGAGAACGTGCGCACTACGAGTCGCCGGTTCCGGCGAGCGGTGCGCCGAGAACGCCCTGCTGCGCCCAGCGTTTCTCGAAGTACACGGACGCCCAGATCGAGCCTTCGAAGAGCACGAGGATCGGGAGCGCCTGGAGGCCCATCGTCACCCAGTCGACGCCGGGCAAGAGGACGGCGCTGATCAAGCAGAGCCCGTAGCCGACGCGCCGGTTTCTGCGGAGGCGGGCCGAGGACAGGAGCCCGAGTCGGACGAGGCCGAGGATGAGGATCGGGACCTGGAAGAGGA
>JALZEM010000056.1 GCA_030862005.1 Actinomycetota bacterium
GCGACGTTCTTCAAGCCCTCGCGAACAATCGCCTGCGCGAGGAGAGTGGCGGTGGTCGTGCCGTCGCCCGCGACGTCGTTGGTCGCGGTTGCGACCTCGCGGACGAGCTGGGCGCCCTGGTTCTCGAAGGCGTCCTCGACCTCGATCTCGCGCGCGATCGTGACGCCGTCGTTCGTGATCGTGGGCGCCCCGAACTTCTTGTCGAGGACGACGTAACGTCCCTTCGGGCCAAGGGTGACCTTGACCGCGTCGGCGAGGATGTTGACGCCGCGCTCGAGCGAGCGCCGCGCGTCCTCGTTGAACTTCAGCTCCTTATGCGCCATTCATTCCTCCAATTCCATTCCGTTTGTACGGTGGCCTCGGCTAGGCGGTAGCGCCTGCCATCTCCTTCTTGCGCGAGCGCGTGGCCTTCGCGCCCGTGACGACCTTCGCGAGCACGTCGGACTCGCGCAGGATCAGAAACTCGTCGGCCCCGAGCTTGATCTCGGTGCCGCCGTACTTCGAAAAGATGATCTCGTCGCCCTCCGCGAGGTCCATGGCGACGAACTCCCCGTCCTCGTTCCGGCTCCCCGGGCCGACAGCGAGGACGCGGCCGCGCTGCGGCTTCTCCTTCGCCGTGTCCGGGAGGAGGATGCCGCTCTCGGTCGTCTCCTCCTCTTCGAGCGCCTCGACGATCAGGCGGTCTCCAAGTGGCTTCAGGTCCATCCAGACTCCTTTCCCTGCTCTGCTCTCTCCAGATTGGCACTCGTGTACGCCGAGTGCCGATTGCACATGATAGCGAAGCTCCGCCAAGCAGATCAAGGTTCGGTCGGCACTCTCCTGGGCCGAGTGACAGCGAGTCGTCGCCGGGGCGCAACGGTCAGGAGCGTCACCGCGCATGCAGCCGCGGCCGCGCCGTAGGCGGCCGGATCGCCGACGAGGTCGCCCATTGCGCCGGCGCCGGCGGGGCCCACGGTGTTGCCGGCCGCCCACGCCGCATTCATGAGGCCGAACGCGACTCCTTGCGAGAGCCCAACGCGCTCCGCGCCGTCGGAGAGGAGCGCCAGAGCAGGCGTCAAGAGCGCGCCGTACGCGGTTCCCGCGGCGATTGCGAGCGCGGCGACAACCGCCGCCGTGTTCGCCCACGCGAGCGCAACCGAGACGAGGAGGGAGACGCCGAGCGCCGCCCGGATCGGGAGCCCAACGCCGCGTCGATCACACACTCGCCCGATGAAGGGGTTCGCGCCCGCCTCGAGCGCGGCGCCGACGAGGTAGACCGCGCCGATCGCGAGCGCGCCCCAGCCGAAGGCCGCGAGGTCGAGCGGCACGAGGACGGCGAGGATCCCGAGGAGGAGCGACGGAAGCACCATGAGCCAAAGACCGCCGACGAACCGTCCCTCCCGAAACGCCGCTCCGACGGCGGCGAGCCGCACCGCTTCGGCCGGCGCACCGGCCGTCCGCAGAGCCCATCCGGCCAGAAGCGCCGTAAGGATCCCAACACCGACGAACGCGGGGCGCGCACCGGCGACCGAGGCAATTCCTCCGATGACCGGTCCGAGAAGCGCGCCGACGATCGCACCGGCAAGAGCCGTCCCGAGCATCTCACCGCGCCGCTCGCGCGGCGCAATCGCGACGAGCCATGCGAGGCCGCCTGCCCATGAGAGCGCGCTTCCGAAACCCTGAAGGACGCGTGCGGCACCGAGCGTCCACGCGTCGGCGGCAAACGCGAACCCCACGCTCGAGATCGCGATCACGACGAGACCGGCTATCGCCGCCGCTCGCGGCCCGTAGCGCGCAGCGGCGACGCCTCCCGGAAGCCCGCCGACGAGGACCCCCGCGGCATATGCAGCGACGAGGAGGCCCGCACCCGTTTTCGAGAGGCCGTACTCAGCGGCGTAGCCCGGGAGCAAGGGCACGAGCGCCGCATAGAGCATCGTGTCGACGAGGACGATCGCGCAGACGAGAACGAGGAGGCGGCGCATCGGCCCGACGATAGCCACGGACAACCGGCGACGGCGCCGATCGCGCCCACGGCGGCGCGCGGGCCGATCAAGCGGAGAAACTAGGCGCTTTCGTGACGCTCGAGCCACCCACCTGCGCGGTTTTTCGCACTACGCTGACGCGTGAGCTGGGGCCGGGTCGGACCCGAGTCACCCGCGCGGGCGACTATGAGGCGGCGAGCGAGAGCACTCTACGATCGCCGCCGTGAGACGTGAGTTCTCAGCCGGCGGTGTCGTGGTGCGGCGCCTGCGCGGCGGGTGGCATCTCGCCGCCATTCGACCGGGAGGAAAAACGGTGTGGGCGCTGCCGAAGGGGCTCGTGGCGCGGGGCGAGGATCCGGCGGGTACCGCCCTCCGCGAGGTCGCCGAGGAAACGGGCGTCGAGGGGAAGCTCGTCGAGAAGCTCGGCGATGTGCGGTACGTCTACACCTGGAAGGGCGATCGCATCTTCAAGGTCGTGAGCTTCTTCCTGATCCGCTATTCCCGCGGCCGCCTCGGCGATCTTCCGCCCGCGCTCGCACACGAGGTCGACGAGGCGCGCTGGCTCCCGCTCGCCGACGCGCCCCGCCTCCTCGCGTACAAAGGAGAGAAAGAGATGGCCGAACGCGCGCTTGAGGCGATCACGCGGGGAGAAGCGGAGCTGTAGGCCCGCGTCGAATCGAATCCGCCCGCCTAAGCCTCTATCATCGCCCCGTCTCGACGTGATTCGCGAAGGGCAGATGTACGCGCTCAACTTCTACTCCCCGATCGTGCGCGACCAGCTGCGGAGCCGCCGCAAGACGGCGACGATCCGACTCGGCAACAAGGCCGGCAAGTACAAGAAGGGAATGGTCGTCCAGGTCCTCGTCGGCATGCGCTTCGGGCCGCGCGAGAAGGTCTTCGAGGCGGTGATCGACAAGATCGAGGTGAAGACGCTCGCCGAGCTCTCGCCGCGCGAGATCGAGCACGACAACCCCGAGATCAAACGGACCGACGAGATGGTCAACTTCCTGAGCCAGCTCTACAACCGCGAGGTGTCCGAGCAGGACACGGTGACGGTGATCCATTTCTCCGAGATCGTGAGCCCGTCCGAGCTCGCGGCGAACCTCCCCGGATAGAGCGGGGCCGGACGCGTAGAGGGCGGACGCGTCGTCCTCTAGCCTCGCGATTTCCCAGCGTCGCGTCGAATCGGCGTACCGAATTGCGCGGGTGGCCGAAGGATCCCGCCGCACGCCTCGCATTCGACGGCGAAGACAGAGCTGAACAGCGCGCCACACGACGGACAGCGGTTTCGCATCTCACCGCCGCAGGTGGGGCATGACGACGGAAGCTCCGCCTCGTTTTCCTCGAAGTAGCGCTGCGCGTGCCCGCACGCGATGCAGAAGGCGACCCAGTCGCCCAGCGTCTTTCGCCGCTCTTCCCGTAGCCAGTCGGACGCCTTTCCCACGTGGGTTACAGTTTCACGAATGGCTGTCGCCCGGGAAGCCGAGCCTGTCAGCTCACTGCGCGAGGTGAAAGAAGCGGGTCTCGATCGCGAGGACCTGCTCAACGTCTACCGCAACCTTCTCCTGACCCGCGGGATCGAGGAGCGCGGTCACATTCTGTACAAGCAGGGGAAGATCCCCGGCAGCTTCTATACGGGCCGAGGCAATGAGGCTGCGTCCGTCGGAGTGGCGACGGCGATGGGCCCGGAGGACGTGGGAACGCCGCTCCACCGGGACATGGGCGTCCACGTCGTGCGCGGCGTCGAGCCCTGGCGCATCTTCGCCCAGTACATGGGGCGCATCGACGGCCCCACGGGCGGGCGCGACGGGAACGTCCACATGGCGGACGACAAGCTCGGCCTGATCGCGATGGTGAGCCATCTGCCAGCGATGCTCCCCGTCGCCGTGGGCTGCGCGCTCGCCTTCCGGATCCGCGAGGAGAAGCGCGTCGCACTTGCGTGGTTCGGCGAGGGCGCATCGGCGCGCGGCGACACGCACGAGGGCATGAACCTTGCCGGCACGCGACGCCTCCCGGTGGTCTTCGTCTGTGACAACAACCAGTGGGCTTACTCGACGCCGACGCACCTCGAGTACGCGTGCGAGAATCTCGCCGACCGCGCCCAGGCGTACGGCTTCGACGGCGTCCTCGTCGACGGGACCGACGTCCTCGCCGTCTACCGCGAGGCGAAGCGCGCGATCGAGAAGGCGCGCGGCGGCGGCGGGCCGACGCTGCTCGAATGCATGACCCTGCGAATGGAGGGCCATGCCGTCCACGACGATGCGTCCTACGTCCCCAAGGAGATGTTCGAGGAATGGGCCAAGCGCGATCCGCTCGAGCGCTTCCGCGGGTGGCTTCGCGAGAACGCCGACATGACGGACGAGGAAGAGGAAGAGATCGCGGCCCACATCAAGAAGACCCTCAGTGACGCGATCCGGCGCGCCGACGAGAGCCCGCTTCCCGACCCGGACACGCTGACGGAGGGCGTCTACGCGTCGCCCGAAGATCTCGACACGCCGCACCACAAGTAACAGGCATGGCCGTCAAGACGTACCTCCAGGCGATCTCCGACGGTCTCCGTCAGGAAATGCAGCGCGACAAGCGCGTCTACGTTATCGGCGAGGACATCGGCGTCTACGGCGGCGCGTTCAAGGTGACGCAGGGCTTCCAGGAGGAGTTCGGGCATTGGCGCGTCATCGACGCCCCGCTCTCGGAGACCGCGATCGTCGGAAGCTGCACGGGCGCCGCGATCATGGGGCTCCGTCCGGTCGCGGAAATGCAGTTCGCCGATTTCATCTCCTGCGCCTGGGATCAGCTCGTCACCGTCGCGGCGAAGCAGCGCTACCGCGCGGGGACGCCCGTCCCGATCGTCGTCCGCCTGCCTTCGGGGGGCGGCTTCTCAGGCGGTCCGTTCCATTCGCAAAACCCGGAGTCGAGCTTCGCTCATATCCCCGGTCTCAAGATTGCCTGTCCGGCCACGCCTGCTGACGCGAAGGGTCTCTTGATCAGCGCGATCGAGGATCCCAACCCCGTGCTGTACTTCGAGCACAAGCACCTGTACCGCCGGATCAAGGACGAGGTGCCGGACGAGCGCTACACGGTCCCGTTGGGGAAGGCGCGTATCCACCGCGAGGGCGACGACGTCACCGTGGTCACCTGGGGCGCGATGGTCTACACGGCGGAAGAGGCGGCGAAGCAGCTCGACGACTTCTCGGTCGAGGTCGTCGACCTCCGAACGCTTTCGCCGTGGGACAAGGAGGCGGTGCTGAAATCGGTCGAGAAGACGTCGCGGGCGCTCGTCCTGCACGAGGACACGCGCACGGGCGGGTTCGGCGCCGAGATCGTGGCGACGATCATGGAGGAGGCGTTCGAGCACCTCGACGCGCCGGTCAAGCGAATCGCCGCACCGGATACGCCTGTTCCGTTCTCGCCGCCGCTCGAGAAGAGGTTCATTCCGCAGGTCGAGGACGTCGTCGCAGGCCTGCGCGATCTCGCGGAGTACTAGCCGATGGCAACGGAAACCGCCGTCGACGTCGTGATGCCGCAGATGGGCGTCTCTGTCTCCGAGGGGACGATCACGAAATGGCTCAAATCCGTCGGGGATGACATCGAGGCCGACGAGGCGCTTCTCGAGATCTCGACGGACAAGGTCGACACCGAGGTTCCCAGCCCCGCCTCAGGCAAGCTGCGCGAGATCCTCTCGCAGGAAGGCGAGACCGTCGCCGTCGGGACGAAGATCGCCGCGATCGCGCCGGAGGGCGCGCCCGCGGAGGCGGCGCCCGAGGTTCCGGAGCCCGCCACTGCGGAGGCCGCGGCCGAGGCC
>JALZEM010000068.1 GCA_030862005.1 Actinomycetota bacterium
CTTCATCCTTACCGCCGCCTTGCTCATCCACATCGTCGTGCGAACGCCAGCCTGCGCGCGCGGCGGCAACAACGCCACCGATCACGGCTCCAACGAGCGCGACCTTCGCTCCCGTGCGGATCAGCGAGGCCGAGTCTGCGCCGCTGGTCGAGGCGGGGCTCCCATCGGGAGCGGATTCCTGCTCGTCACGCGGCGCCTCGGCGACCGCGTCATTCTCGCGGCCTGCGGTGTCGTCGCGACGTCGTCGGCGCGCATCGCTCCGCCGTTGACGTGCCTCCTCATCGGCCATCAGTGACCCACCACACCATGACGGTCATGGCCGCCCGCTTCGGCGAGCGCGTCAATAAGCATCTCTTCGCGCTGCCGGTACTCCTCGTCACCGATCTCGCCCAGGTCATGCTCCATCTCGAGGCCGGCAAGTTCTCGACGCAACGCCGATCCATCGTCCTGTTGGCGCTCGGCCTCTTCGCGGATCTGCTCGGCAAGCCACACCGTTCCACGCACAGGTGCAAGCGGCAATGTGATGAGCGCCGTGATCAGGCCCATGGGACCGCCGCCGGTTCGCTCGCGGCCACGGTGACGAAGCTGTACGGCGGAACCGGACCGACGAGCTTGAAGTGCAGCGCGTCGGGATTCCGACTCGCGAGGTCCTCGACACGCTCCTCGAACTCGGGGACGCGCTGGTCCTCGACGAGAAACGCCGCCTTCAGGACCACACGGTCGGGAGGATCGGCATCCGACGCAACGGCGGATGCGAGCGGCTCGAGCGCACGCCGTATTTGCCCGGCCTGCTCGCGGCGCTTGCGCTCAACCGCCTCGAATACGAGTTCTCCGAGTCGGATCCGCTGGTAATACCCCGCCTCGGGCGTAAGGCGCTGCGTGGCCTCGCGGAGCCGTGCGATCGCCCGATCCTCGCGTACGACGTCGCGAAGGAACGAGTCTTCCCGGTAGTACACCTTTACGCCGAGCTCAACGTGGCCGTCAAAACGCGTGAGCTGCTCGAGGAGCTCGTCGCGGTGCGGTTGGAGAAGTTCGCTCGCCACCTCGTCTTCGTCGCTCATGACGAACCCGAATCGCATCGGCAAGACGGTCGTGTCGCCGGTTGCCCTCTCAATGACCTCGTGGTGTGCCGCAAGATTCGCGCGCGTCGGCTTGACCGGGAGCTCGCGCACGGAGCTCACGATTGCGGCGATTCCCTCCCCGGAGTCGACGACCCGCGTCGGCGCTCGATCGAGCCCGCCCGTCGACCGAATCTCGCGCCCGCGGATGATTGCGTAGACGTACGTCGAGTCGGTCGCGGTCATGTCGTCCTGCGGAATCAGCGTCAGCGGGCGCGCTCCTCCGCCCGCCGCTCGCCGCCGCTGACCTTCTCCTTCGCGCCCTCGAGCGCCCCTTTCACCTTCCGTCGAGCGCCCGACTCTTCAAGATTGCCGATCATCTCCGGCAAGTCCGTCTGCTGCGCGGCCAGGTCGAGCCGGTTCACGGCTTCCGCGAACCGCAGGTACGTGTCGACGCTCGCGATGACGATCCTCGCGTCGATCGTCAAGACCTCGATCCCGACGAGCGAGACGCGGACGTATGCGTCAATGACCAGTCCCTTATCGAGGATGAGGTCGACGACCTCCGCCAGGCCGCCTGGATTCGGTCGCTGTACGTACCCGCCGGTCTGCCTTGCTACTGCCATGAGGCCTCCCTGTCAGCCGTCGCACCGATTATGTTCGCACAAAGCCAGATTCTCACCCGTGCCGGCCCGTAAACGCCTGAAGGCACGGTTGAGACTTGGACCGCCGGGTATGCCTGTGCGACAGTCCAAACCGAGGAGGATGCCATGAGCGACAAGACCGATCGGGCGACGGGGCACGCCAAGGAAAAGCTCGGGAAGGCGGCCGGGAAGGCCGGACTCGAGCAGAAAGGGCGCGACGAGCAGGCGAAGGGCGACCTCAAGAAGAGCGCCAGCAAGGCGAAGGACGCGCTGAAGAAGCAGGCGTAGCTGCGTCCCCGCGTTACGCGGTATTGAGACGAGAGGTCCGGGTCTTGCTCGTCGCGGAGCGTTAGGCTGTTCCGGAGTACGGAGCTCGGGTCGTCTGCGTGCCGGTGCAAGGCGCGCGCAAGCAAACCAAGGGAGCGCATTCATGGCAACGCAGGACAAGGCACGAAAAGAGCGAGACGGCGCGGAGCGCCCGGAAGCCGAGCAAGACCGCGGCGGCGCCGCGAACGGTCAGGGATCGTCGACCCTACGACGGGCGGTCACAGCTGGAGCGGTCGCCGCCGCTGCCGGAACGACGGTCGCCGCTGCGGCAAAGATGCTCAGCTCGCGGGGAGCCGAAGGAACATCCGCCGCATCAAGACGCGGCGCAGACATTACTCGCGTCCGTGATGCTGCTCGTCGGGGCGAGCCGCTGATGTCCGCGGGTTGGGAGGCGGCACGCGATTCCGTCACGCCGCTCGTCGAAACCGGAGCTCGGGCAGCCGGGAGCTTCATCGGCGAGCGGAGTCCCGACTTCGTGCGCGAGAGCGTCGTTCCGCCCTTTATCGAAGGGTTCAACAAGGGACGAAAGAAGGGCGGCACGTAGCAGCCGGTCGGGGCGCTTGCCTCGCACGCTCGCCGGACGGATGAGCTGAAACGTGGCGGGACGCGGCGCACGAGAGC
>JALZEM010000103.1 GCA_030862005.1 Actinomycetota bacterium
GGTCGGGGCCGAGCGCGAACGTGACGGTGCCTTCGAGGACGTAGAACGCGTCGGTATGCCGACGGTGGATGTGCGCGTCCGGGCCGCGCTGGCCCGACTCATGGCGCATCTCCGTCACCGTGACCGCGTCGGTCCCCGCCTTGATCCGCGTCGTCCGCTTCGGCTCGTCTCTCGTCACCTCGCCCTCGCCGGGCCCTAGGACGATCGCGTGTCCTACGTCGAGCTTCATTGCCACTCAGCCTATTCGTTCCTCGACGGCGCCTCGCTTCCCGAGGAGCTCGTCGTCCGCGCCGCCGAGCGCGGCTATCCCGCGCTCGCACTGACCGACCACGACGGCGTCTACGGCTCGCTCGAGTTCGCGCACGCCGCGAAGGCGTTCGGCCTCCGATCGATCACCGGTGCGGAGTTGACGCTCAACGACGGCTCGCACGTCACGCTCCTCGTCGAGACGCCGCGCGGCTATGCCAACCTCTGCCGCCTGCTCACGCAGGCGCACGCGCGCAAGCGTCTCGAGCCCCGGCTCGACCGCTCGTGCCTCGAGGAGCGAAACGAAGGCCTCGTGTGTCTGTCAGGCTGCGCCCGCTTCGGTCTCGCCGTCCGGAACCCGAACGGTGCCGCGCACCTCGCCCGCGTCTTCGGGCCGGATCGTTTCTTCGTCGAGCTCCAACGGCCGCTTCTGCGCGGTGACGCGCGTCGAAACGCGGCGCTCCGGGACCTCGCTGAGGCGCTCGGCGTCCGCACCATTGTGACCGGCGACGCGCACGCACACGCGCCGAGCCGGGTCGAGCTTCAGGACGTCCTGGTCGCGATCAAGCACAAGACGTCGCTCGAGGGCTGTGAACCTGATCGGCGAGGCAACCATGAGTGTGCACTCGTTGCTCCTGATGAGATGGCCGTACGCTGGCCCGACGACCGGGCCGCGGTTCAGGCGACGGTCGAGCTCGCAACGCGGCTCGAGTTCGATCTGACGCAGGAGCTCGGGTACCGCTACCCCGACTTCTCGGACGGCACGGATCCGGCCGACGTCCGGCTCGCGCAGGTGTGCGACCGCGCCTTCCGCGAGCGCTATCGGAGCGCGAACGGCCACATGCGCAAGGCGGCGGCGCGCCTGCGCGAGGAGCTCGCGCTCATTTCGGAGCTCGGCCTGTCCGGGTTCTTCCTCCTCCATTGGGAGGTGCTCGAGCTCGCGCGCGAAGTCGCGGACGAGGTTCGCGGGCCGGGGTCGCCGCGTCATCTGCTCCCGCCCGGTCGTGGGCGGGGAAGCTCCGTCGGCTCGATCGTCTGTTATCTGACAGGTCTCTCGCACGTCGATCCGGTCGCGGCCGACCTCGCGCTCGGGCGCTTTCTGAACCGCGAGCTCGTCGCGGTCCCCGACATCGACCTCGACTTTCCGCGCGACATCCGTGAGAAGCTGATCATCGCCGTCTGCGAAAAGTACGGGCGCGAGCACTCCGCTCTCGTCGCGAGCTTCGCCACCTACCGCTCGCGCGGCGCGATCCGCGACGTCGGCAAGGCGCTCGGCCTTCCGATGGCCGAGCTCGAGCGGCTTGCGCGCGTTTCGGACGGGTGGAACGCGAAGCGGATCGCCGAGGAGATGGAGCTCCTTCCCGACGGCGAGGAGAAGCTGCGTTCACCGCGCTGGCGCGCGTTCCGAGACCTCTGCGCCGAGATCGCAGGGCTCCCGCGCCATCTCTCTCAGCATCCGGGTGGGATGGTGATCTCGACTCGCCCTCTGATCGACCTCGTCCCGATCGAGCCGGCCGCGATGGAGGGCCGGCAGCTCTGCCAGTGGGACAAGGATTCCTGCGCGGATGCCGGCTTCCTGAAGATCGACCTCCTCGGGCTCGGGATGCTGTCGGCGGTCGAGGAGTGCGTCGACCAGATCGTCTCCCTTCGCGGGGAGACGATCGACCTCTCCCGCATCCCGCTCGACGACCCGGCGGTGTACATGGAGATCCAGGAAGCGGACACCGTCGGCCTCTTCCAGATCGAAAGCCGGGCGCAGATGCAGAGCCTCCTCCGGACGAGACCCGAGAACCTCGACGATCTCACGGTCCAGGTGGCGCTTGTTCGCCCGGGCCCGATCCAGGGGAAGGCGGTCCATCCGTACGTCGAGCGCCGCCAGCGCCTGCGCGAGGACCGGGACTACGTCCCGCCCTACGACCATCCGGCGCTCGCGGAGCCGCTCCGCGACACCCTCGGCGCGATCATCTTCCAGGAGCAGGTGCTCGACGTCGCAATCGCGCTCGCCGGGTTCAGCGTGGGCGAGGCCGAGGGCCTTCGGCGTGCGATGAGCCGGAAGCGGAGCGAGACTGCAATGGCGGCCTACCACGAGCGCTTTCTCGCAGGCGCCGCGGCCAAGAGCGTGTCGCGCGAGACGGCGGAGCTCGTTTTCTCGAAGATCAACGGCTTCGCGGCCTTCGGTTTCCCTAAATCGCACGCGGCGGCGTTCGCGCTTCTCGCCTACCAATCGGCGTGGCTCCGGCACCACTACCCGGCGGAGTTCCTCTGCGCGCTCCTGAACGCCCAGCCGATGGGCTTCTACCCGCCTGCGAGCCTCGTGCGCGACGCGATGCGGCGCGGTGTCGAGGTGCGGCCGCCCGACATCCAGCTCTCCCAGGCGAAATGTCAGCTCGAGGAGGATGCCGTCCGGATCGGGTTCGCGTACGTGAAGGGGCTCGGTGAGGAGCCTGCCGCGGCGCTCGCCGAGGAGCGGGAGCGGGGTGGGCCGTTCCGCGGGATCCGCGACGTGGCCCAGCGGGCGCCCCTCGACCGGCCCGGTCTGGAGGCCCTCGTCACGTCGGGGGCCTGCGATTCGTTCGGGTGGCCGCGTCGCCAGCTCCTCTGGCGACTCGGTCTGGCGCCCCGATCGGTCTCCGTCGGCGCCGGTGGAGAAGAGCGACAGCTTGCGCTCCCGCTCGATGCCACGACCGAGATCCCGGATCTTCCCGAGGAGACGCCGTGGGAGCGGATGCTCGCCGACTACCGGACGACGCAGCTCTCCCTCGGAGCGCATCCGCTGACGCTTCTCCGGCCGCACCTGCCCGACGGCGTCGTGCGTTCGAGCGACCTCCTGTCCTACGAGCATGGTCGCCGCATTGCGGTCGCCGGGATGGTGGTCGCACGGCAGCGACCGGCGACCGCGAACGGCGTCGTCTTCATGCTGCTCGAGGACGAGCATGGCCAGATGAACCTGATCGTCCCACCTCCGGTCTACGACCGCTTCCGTGCGCTCGTCCGCGGCGAGCCGCTCCTTCTCGCACAGGGGCGATTCGAGCGGTACGAGCAGAACCGGAACGTCGTCGTGGACGAGCTCGTGACGCTCGCGCCGCTCGCGCGGCACGTCGCCGACGATCCCGAGGTGAACGCGGCGCTGCCCAACGCCCACCACTTCGGCGGACGGTGAACTCGTCACATCCCGTGTGTCGCCTCGGCACGAGTCGTGACACACGGCCACGTTTTTTCGAAGTAGGCTGGACGCCGAGCAGGGGGGCGCGTCGGGACCCGAGTTACCCGCGCGCGTGGAACAGGACGCGCGACGCCGCCGTGTCTAGAGTATGGGTAGATGGGCCTCCTCGACTTCCTGCGCAGACGGCC
>JALZEM010000106.1 GCA_030862005.1 Actinomycetota bacterium
CGTTCATCGGCGTCCGGATCTCGTGGCTCATCGTCGCGACGAACGAGCTTTTCGCGCGATTCGCCGCCTCCGCGTTCCGCCGGGCGCGCAGGAGCTCGCCGATGTCGTGGTAGAGCGCGAAGTAGCCGACGACCTCGCCCGCGACGGACACGGGTGCGACGCGGACCTCGACGTCGACGAATGTCCCGTTTTTGCGCGTGCGTCGCGTGACGAGATGAATCTCCTCACCCTCCGCTGCCTCTTCGCTCGCAGCCGCCGCCTCGGCGCGCACCTCGTCCGACGTCGCGACGAGCTCGTCGATCGGGCGGCCAATCGCCTCGTCGGCGCTGTACCCGAAGAGCCTCTCGGCTGCGGCGTTCCACGCCGCCACGCGGTGGTCCCGTCCCATCGCCGCGATCGCGGTCGGGCTGCTGTGAAGCAGGGACTGGAAGTACTCCTTCTGCCGCTCGGCTGCCTCGGCGAGGCGCGACTTTTCCGCGGCCGTGGAGCTCTCGACCGCCGCGAAGCGCCGGATCTTCTCGATCAGCCAACTTACGAGCGCGCCCGTCACGGCGACGACAACCGTCACAAGCATCCAGCGCGAGAGCGCCTCGTCGTTGCCGGGCGCGGTCGCGACAACGATCGCGTACGCGCACGCAACGATCCCGATATAGCCGAAGGCGATGGGCCTCGTGAAAAAGAGGAACGAGAACGTGCCGACCCATACGTAGATCAGCGCGATGCCGGTGGAGAGCGGTCCGCTCGAGTACGCGGCGACACTGATCAGGCCGATCCCGATCAACGTCGCGACGTGGTGGACGACCATCGGCAGGCGATCGGCGGCGAGATAAACGAATGGCGCGTAGGCAAGTGCGATCGCCGCCGGAATCGCGACCCCAAGGGGATGGAAATCGGGTCCGTGCGGAAGCCCGAGGAGAACGAGGCCGACGACGCCTGCCGTCCCGAAAAAGACCGCAGAAGCTCGCGTCACGCCGAGCAGAGACCACGCCCCTGCGTCGCCACCAGCGGACGATCGACGCGCCTCCGGCTCGCTTTCTAACGTCCGCGCCGCGCTCGTGATGCCTCGCCAGAGCCGCCCGTAGGCATCAGCGGCGTTCCCACCGATCGAGCGTCGACGGCCAGCGACAGGACGCATACCTCAGCTTAGATGGCACCACGAGCCCGCTCAACCGCGGCGACGAGGTGGCGCACGAGGCACGTGCAAGTCGCCGAGTGGACACTCGGCAACTCCTGTCCGAGCCGCGGCGTAGGCGGAGACACGGACGAGGCAGACCGGTTTCTGCACCGATTCGCGAAAAAGCGGCACCAAAACCGGTATCAAGTTCGAGCGCCGTTGCCTAGAACGCAAACGCGACGGCCGACCGCCGCGCGCACGCGGGCGGGCACTACGCCGCCCATGTCGATGATCGCTCGCGCCATTCGTCCGCGCACAAGCCGAACGCACTCTCAGCGCAGCGCACCACGTCTCACCGCTCTTGCAGCCCTACGCGTGCAAGCGGTACCGAACCGGGTACCACGTTCGCCCGTCGTTGCCTGATCAGGAGATGACGCCGCGCCAAGAGCACCCTCTATGCAGGCATTTCGTGAGAAGCGGCGGAGGAGTCGAACCTACCCACCGACGGGCTACGCCGGTTTCGGGTTTTGAAGGTCTGTTACGAAGGAAGCGCCGTGCGATCGCGCTCGACTTCCCAAGAGCGGGCGGCGCGTGGGAGGATGACGACTCGGCGACCGTTCGAGCTCTGCCCCTTTGCTCGCGGTCGCCGAGTTCCTTGCGCAGAACTTCCGCCACCAGAAGCGGCCAGCGGCAGTAGTCATGCGGCCTCCCATGTTGGTTGCTAGTCGGCCACCCACGCGCGGCGCGTGTTTACCCGAAGTTTGTCGCGGCTAGACAGATCCAGCGGTGCGGCGCGGCAAGCCATGGGGGGCAAAGCCGCCCGCGCCGTCTAGCGCACCAGGCCGATCCTCATGCGAATCCGACTCAGCGATCCCGCCTCCCTGGACGATCTCGCCGACTATCTCCGCGAGTGCGGTTGCATCGCCGACCCTCTTGGCGCAGGCGAGCTTGAAGTGTTTCAACTCAGGTCCCCGAACGAGCATGCGGAGCGGATGGAGGTTGGCGTCTACCTGACCGCATGGCGTAGCCAGCATCCGGGCGTGACCGCCGAGATCGTGGAGTGAGGCGGCCGCCGCGCGGCCAGCGGCAACGCCCGAATGACGAACAGATTTTCCACAGGAAACTCGCCGCGCTGGCGAGCGACCCAGGCTCGTGGTCTGACTCCGTTTTCGGTCGTGCGAGGTTTGTCTCGACTTCGCAGCTTCATCGCGCTAACGTTAAAAGGGACGGATCCGCCACTGCGGCAACTTCGGCGGGCACGCAACTGCGGCAACAAAACGGAAAGAGCGGCCCCTGTTGGCACTCTCGTGGCGCGACCCGGAATACATCTGCTTCCAGTGCGGCGGCCCGATCGCGGGCAGGCTCGCTCGGTTGGGCTCCCTTCTCTGTCACGACTGCCGCGACGGGGGTCGAGGCTACCCGGAATTCATCTGCTTCCAGTGCGGCGGCCCGATCGCGGACGGGCTCGCTCGGTTGGGCTCCCTTCTTTGTCACGACTGCCGTGACGGGGGTCAAGGCTACGAAGAGGGCGTCGACACCACCCCTGTTTGCACGTGGCCCAAGCACCGGTGGACCAGCCGACGTTTCTGGCCAGAACGCCGAAGGGGCCACTAGCCGCCGCTAATCCGCGGCGCCTTCGCAGGTTCGCGCTCGCGGCCGAATGGTCGCGACCGGGACGTCGTAACGCAAGCCGGTCAATCGAATAATCGTGACGGGCACGCTTGAGACACAGCCGGTCCCAGTGGCCGCAACAGGCGAGCGTGGTCTATGTAGCGCCGCTCCTCGCCGAGGCGGATGTTGCGGATTCACCAGACGAAGACGTTCGGGTCGGCCGGCCGAAGGTCGACCCGGACGTTCGCTCAGGCGACGTCGAAGCGATCGAGGTTCATGACCTTGTCCCATGCGGCGACAAAGTCACGCACGAACTTCTCCTTCGAGTCGTCACATGCGTAGACCTCCGCGAGGGCTCGGAGCTGGGAGTGCGAGCCGAAGACCAGGTCGACGGCGGTGGCGGTCGACTTGACCTCGCCCGTCCTGCGATCGCGACCCTCGTACACGTTCTCAGCCGAGGCGGATGCCTTCCACTCCGTGCTCATGTCGAGCAGGTTCACGAAGAAATCGTTGGTGAGCGTCTCGGGCCGGTCCGTGAAGACGCCGTGCTCGGACTGCCCGAAGTTGGCGTTCAGGACACGCATGCCGCCGATCAGGACCGTCATCTCGGGAGCGGTGAGCGTCAGCATGTACGCGCGCTCGAGCAGCAGGGTCTCCGGCGACAAGATCTCGCCGGCTCGAAGGTAGTTGCGGAAGCCATCGGCGGTCGGTTCGAGCACGGCGAACGACTCGACGTCCGTCTGCTCCTGCGAGGCGTCCGTGCGCCCCGGCACGAACGGGACCAGGACGTCGTACCCGGCGTTCTTCGCCGCTTGCTCGACCGCCGCGCACCCGCCGAGGACGATCAGGTCAGCGAGCGAGACCTTCTTTCCGTCGAGCTGGGAGCTGTTGAAGTCCCGCTGGATCTGCTCGAGGGTCTGCAGCACCGGGGCTCGTTCGGCCGGTTCGTTGGCCTCCCAGTCCTTTTGCGGCGCAAGGCGAATCCGCGCACCGTTCGCCCCGCCACGTTTGTCGGTGCCGCGGAACGACGCCGCCGACGCCCAAGCGGTGGAGACCAGCTGCGAGATGGACAGGTCCGTGGCGAGGATCTTGCCCTTGAGGGCAGCGACGTCCGCCTCCCCGATCAGTTCAAGATCGACCGCGGGGACGGGGTCCTGCCACAACTGCGGCTCCGGAACGGATGGGCCGAGGTAGCGTGACACCGGTCCCATGTCGCGGTGGAGCAACTTGTACCACGCCTTCGCGAATGCGTCGGCGAGCTGGTCCGGATTCTCGTGGAAGCGCTTCGCGATCGGCCCGTAGATCGGATCCAACCTAAGCGCCAGGTCCGTCGTCAGCATCATGGGCGCGTGCCGCTTTGACGGATCATGAGCATCCGGCACCGTGCCCGTGGCCTCGGGAGTCTTGGGAGCCCACTGCTTCGCACCCGCGGGGCTCGTCGTCAGCTCCCAGTCGTACGTGAACAGGTTGTCGAGGAAGCTGTTGTCCCACTTCGTCGGCTCGTTCGTCCACGCGCCCTCTAGCCCGCTCGTGACCGTGTGGACGCCGTTGCCATTGGCGAACCTGTTCCTCCAGCCGAGGCCTTGCTCCTCGATCGGGGCAGCCTCGGGTTCCGGACCGACGTACTCCGCATTGACTGCACCATGGGTCTTGCCAAACGTGTGGCCGCCGACGATGAGCGCAACCGTCTCCTCGTCGTTCATCGCCATGCGGCGGAAGGTCTCTCGAATATCCCTGGCGGCAGCCAGCGGATCGGGGTTGCCGTTGGGCCCCTCCGGGTTCA
>JALZEM010000128.1 GCA_030862005.1 Actinomycetota bacterium
CGATCCGTCGGGATGCGTCATTTCGACGTCCAGGTCATGGGCGCGATCGTCCTGCACGAGGGCGACATCGCCGAGATGAAGACGGGTGAGGGAAAGACGCTCGTCGCGACGATGCCCCTTTACCTGAACGCCCTCACGGGTGCCAACGTCCACCTCGTCACTGTGAACGACTACCTGGCGAAGCGCGACACCGAGTGGATGAGCCCCGTGTACCAGGCGCTCGGGATGCGCGCGGCGGCGATTCGCAACTTGATGCCGTTCGCCGACCGGAAGGAGGCGTACGCGGCGGACATCACGTACGGCACGAACTCGGAGTTCGGGTTCGACTACCTGCGCGACAACATGGCAACCTCGCTCGACGCGACCGTTCAGCGCGGCCATGCCTATGCAATCGTCGACGAGGTCGACTCGATCCTGGTCGACGAGGCGCGCACGCCGCTCATCATCTCGGGCGAGCCGGAGACGGCGGCGAAGACCTACTACGACTTCGCGCGCGTCGCCAAGACCCTCCAGGGCGTCCAGACGAAGACGGCCGAGCGCCCCGACGAGGTCGCCGACGCCGACTACACGTACGACGAGAAGTTCAAGACGGTCTCGCCGATGGAGTCCGGGATCGAACGGATGGAGCGCGCCCTCGGGATCGAGAACCTCTACGACCCGCGCAACGCCCAGCTCGTCAATCACCTGATCCAGTCCCTCAAGGCGGAGGCGCTGTACCACCGCGACCAGGACTACGTCGTCGTCGACGGCGAGGTGAAGATCGTCGACGAGTTCACGGGCCGGATCATGGAAGGCCGGCGCTGGTCCGAAGGTCTCCACCAGGCCGTCGAGGCGAAGGAGGGCGTCGCGATCAAGGAAGAGCACGTCACGCTCGCGACGATCACGCTCCAGAACTACTTCCGCCTCTACGAGAAGCTCGCGGGCATGACGGGCACGGCGAAGACCGAGGAGAAGGAGTTCCAGGAGATCTACAACCTCTCGGTCGTGGAGATCCCGACGAACGAGCCCATGATCCGGGACGATCGGAACGACCTGATCTACAAGAACAAGGGCGCGAAGTACAACGCGGCTATCTCCGACATCACAGAGCGACACGAGGCCGGTCAACCGGTGCTCGTCGGGACGATCTCCGTCGAGGTGTCGGAGCATCTGTCCCAGCTCCTGACCCGAAACGGGATCCGGCACAACGTCCTGAACGCAAAGCAGCACGAGCGGGAGGCCGAGATCATCAAGGACGCCGGCCAACGCGGCGCCGTCACGATCGCGACGAACATGGCCGGACGCGGCGTCGACATCAAGCTCGGCGAGGGCATCCGCGAGCTCGGTGGGCTGTACGTCCTCGGCACCGAGCGGCATGAGGCCCGCCGGATCGACAACCAGCTCCGTGGGCGCTCAGGGCGCCAGGGGGATCCCGGCGTGTCGCGCTTCTACCTTTCGGCGGAGGATGACCTGGTTCGCCTGTTCGCCGGCGACCGGATCTACAACATCATCGAGCGCTTCAAGCTTCCGGAGGACGAGCCCATGGAGGCGTCGATTCTCTCCAAGCAGATCGAAAGCGCACAGAAGAAGGTCGAGGAGCAGAACTTCGTCGCGCGGAAGAACGTCCTCAAGTACGACGACGTAATGAACGTCCAGCGGCAAGTGATCTACGCGCAGCGCCGCGCCGTCCTCGAGGGTGAGGACCTTTCCGAGCAGATCGGCGGCTGGATCGACGAGCTGATCGAGTCGATCGTCGTCCAGCACACCGAGTCCGACTACGAGGAGGAATGGGAGCTCCAAGCGCTCGTCCAGGAGATGGAGTCGCTCTACGCGACGGAGATCACGCTGGAAGAGCTTCAGGCGCAGACGCTGACACGCGACGAGCTCGTGGAGGAGTTCCAGGAGGATGCCCGGGACGCGTACGCGGCCAAGGAGGAAGAGCTCGGGTCGGAGCTGATGCGCGAGGTCGAGCGGTTCCTGATCCTCCAGGTCGTCGACGGGCGCTGGCGGGAGCACCTCGACGCAATGGAGTATCTGCGCGAGGGAATCCATCTTCGCGCGATGGCGCAGAAGGACCCGCTGTCGGAGTACCGCGCCGAAGGCCACGCGCTCTTCGCGGAGCTCACGAGCACGATCCGAGAGGAGGTTCTCCGGTACCTCTTTCACGTCCAGCTCGAGCGCGAGGACGCGGAGCGCCTCCAGCCAGCCGCGACGCCGGCCGGTGACGGAAACCTCGTGTACGAGCACGAGTCGCTTGCCGGATCCGACGCGATCATGGCGGCAGGTGGAGGTGGGGGAGCTCTCGCAGGCACCGCGGCCGGCGCCGCGACGGCCGTCGCGGCTGCTCCGCGCGTCTCGTCCGAGTGGGACCGGGTCGGACGGAACGACCCGTGCCCATGCGGGTCGGGTAAGAAGTTCAAGAAGTGCCACGGCGCCTAGCGCCGGACGCGAATCCCACTCCTAGGCATGGTCGGTGACAGCCGCGTCCCGGCGACGCCCTGATCCGAGCGCTTTCTTCGTCGCGTCCATTCCCGTACGCGGGCGCGAGCGGTGGCGGGCGGGCTGCCGGCACCGATCTCCGGCGCGGCGGCGGATGGGGCTTCTCCTGATCCGGGCAACGAGACGTCGCGGTGGTCACGCCGCGGTTTTGCGAGTGGGGCGACGTTAGTCGTTAGCGGCTGAGTGCCCGTGCGGCCGGCGTTCTTTGGGTCGTAGCGATGTCGGTCGCGCTGCGGCGACACTTCCCCCGCCGCGGAACACGACGCCATGCCGCAACCGGCTAGCTGCTGCTGCAGCGCGCGAGCGTGCGGTCGATCGCGTCCAAGTCCACGCCGCCGACCTCGACAATCTTCACGCGGGCGCCACTCCCCGAGACGACTGCGACATCTCGTTCGTCCACCGAAAGCGCGTTCGCGAGAAGGCGGCAAACCGCTTCGTTCGCATGGCCCCGCTCACGCGCAGCAGCGACGCGCAGCCTCCAGGCGTCACCTTCGCGGCCGACGATCTCGGTTCGTTTTGCACCCGGCGAGACGATCACGGTGATCCGGCCCACCGCGCCGACGCTACCATCGAGCCGATGGCAGAACGTGCCGCCGTCGAGCGAGACCTCGAGGAGATCGCGGCCCAGCTCGCCTGGGTCCGTGATTACCTTTGACCCCGACGCGCAACGGGCGCGCGTG
>JALZEM010000148.1 GCA_030862005.1 Actinomycetota bacterium
TGAACATCTGGAACTGGATGTCGTGGTGCAACGAGGAATACAGCCGGCTGGACAAGGAGGCCGCCCGCACCACAGAGGAGGACGCGCGCCACGAGATGTACATCCAGATGCAGCAGATCATGGACGAGGACGTCCCGGCTGTCTGGGTCGCGTGGCCGACGGACTTCTTCGCCACGAAGAAGGGGATCAAGCCCTCGCTCGCCCCGGACGGCGACTACGACGCCTGGTCTTTCACGACTGCGTAGGCGCGGGCCCGGACCGGGCTGACGAGGAATCGGAGTGGGGCGCTACCTCCTGAAGCGCCTGGCGATGACGTTTCTCGTCGTCATCGTCGTGATGGTGTTTCTTTCCGTGCTCGTGCACCTCGTTCCGGGCGATCCGGCGAAGATCATCCTCGGCCCGCGGGCGACGGAGTCCCTGGTCGCCACGGTGCGCGACGAGATGGGGCTCGACAACCCTGTCCACGTGCAGGTCTGGGACTTCGTGACGGGAGCGCTCCAGGGCGATCTCGGGAGGGACTTCCTCTCGCGCGTCCCGGTGAGCGAGCTGGTCTTGGACGCGTTGCCGCACACGATCGTGCTCGCCGTTGCGGCGATCGGTCTTGCCGCGCTCCTTGGGATCCCGCTGGGCGTGTACGCGGCGACCAAGCCGAACTCACTCCTCGACCGTGTCACGGCGGTCGTGTCGGTCTCGCTGATCACGATGCCGTACTACATCGCAGGCCTCTTTCTGCTCCTTTTGTTCTCGCTCAAGTGGCGTGTCTTTCCCGCTGTGGGTGCAGGAAGCTTCTCCGACCCGCTCGATTACCTCCGGCACCTCGCGCTCCCAGTGGCCGCGCTCGCGCTGACGTGGGTCGGCTATATCGCCCGTCTCGTCCGGACGAGCATGCTCGAAGTGCTGGGCGCGAACTACATCCGTACGGCGCGCGCGTTCGGGCTTCGCGAGCGCGTCGTCTTCTACAAGTACGCCCTCAAGAACGCCGTCATCCCGACGGTCGCGGTCGTGAGCGTCGGGCTCGGCGAGCTCATGGGGGGTGCCGTCTTCGTCGAGGTCATCTTCTCCCGCCCTGGCCTCGGACGGCTCGCCGTCGAGGCGATCGGGACTCGAAACTTTCCGATCCTTCAGGGGACCGTGCTCGTAATCGCGCTCGCCTATGTCCTTACGAACCTGGTCGCCGACCTCTCCTACCGGTTCCTCGACCCGCGCATCCGCGTCGAGGAAACCCCGGCTGCGTAATGGCGGTCCCGGTACCCGCTCCGAGGGCGAGGGGCGCCACGCTCGTCGGACACGGCTCGATCCTGGCGCGGCTTGCAGGGCGCCCGACTGGGCTCGCCGGCCTCGTCGTCGTCATCGTCCTCGGGCTCGCCGCCGCGGCCGCCCCACTCGTGGCGCCGTACGATCACGCCGCCCAGGACATCGCCAACCGTCTCCAGGGCCCGAGCCAGAGCCACGTTCTCGGCACCGACCACCTCGGCCGCGACCTTCTCTCGCGGATCATCTTCGGTGCTCGCGTCGAGCTCGGCGTGGCCGTTCCGGCGGTGACGGCGGCGCTTCTGCTCGGGCTCCTCCTCGGAGTCACCGCGGGCTACCTGGGCGGGAGGATCGACAACGCGCTCATCGTCGTCATGGACTCGATCCAGGCCTTCCCGCCCGTGATCCTCGCCTTGACGGTGCTCGCGCTGCTCGGCCCCTCGTTGCGGAACGTGCTCCTCGTCATTGCGATCACGTTCTCGCCCCAGTACGCGCGTGTGGCGCGGGCCTCCGTGCTCGCGCTCAAGCAAAATCCGTTCGTCGAAGCCGAGCGCGCGCTCGGCGCGAGCTCGCCGCGAATCGTCGGCGTCCACGTGCTCCCGAACATCATGGCGCCGCTCTTCATCTTGCTCGCCATGAACATCCCGAGCGCAATCGCGGTCGAGGCTGGGCTTTCCTTCCTCGGCGTCGGCGTCCAGCCGCCGACACCGTCGTGGGGCGTCATCCTCGCCGAGGGGTTCGAGCGCGTACGCGATGCGCCGTGGCCCATCATCTCCACCGGCGGCGCGCTCATCGTGACAACGCTCGGGTTCACGATG
>JALZEM010000189.1 GCA_030862005.1 Actinomycetota bacterium
CGGATCTCCGGATCGGGGAGAACGTCGACCGCCGTGATCGGAGCACGCACGGCGCGCAGCGCCTCGAGCGCACGCGCCGAGTTCCCGCAGTACGCCTGTTGCGGCGTCCCCTTCATGAAGAGGACGACGGGCTCGGACTCGATGGTCTGCCTGATCTTCTCGCGTAGCTGGCTCATTGCTCTCCTCGTGTCTTGATCCGGAGCTCGTGGATCGTCCCGTCCGCGAGCGGTTCTGCGAGCGCATCGTAGACAAGGCGGTGCTGGTCGAGGAGCGAGAGCCCCGTGAAGCGGGCGCTCGCGATCGTGACCTGGAAGTGGTCGCCGCCACCGGTGCGGTCGGCCACGGCGATCACCGTCGCTTCGGGAAAGGCACGGCGCAGAAGCTCTTCAAGGCGCGCGCTCACGCGCGCGACTCTAGCGATCGACGTCCGGGTCGACCTCGTCGGCTCGCTCGAGTCGCGACTCAGCTTCGGCTCGCTCACGGCGCGCCCGCTCCGCCTGCTCCTCGGCGAGCGCTTGGCGCTCGTCCGCACGTTGTACGCGAGTCTGAGCCTCCTGTCGGAGCTCGGTCGCTTCGACGCGCTTGCCCTCGACTCGGCGCCTGCGCGTCGCGGCCCAGATGACCACCGCAAGAACGATTACTGCGGCGACGATGATCAGGATGATCAGCCAGGTATCCATGTCCCGGTTCTTCGCCGCGGTGCTCGAGCGGCAAACATCCGGCGGACTGGCTCCCGAATGCATCGCTTCGGGGCTCGGCGCCGCGTGACGAGCTTTGCGTTTTCCGCCATGGCTCCATGGGTAGCGCGTCGAGAGACAACGCCGAACGGGAGGAGGGCCGATGGCGGGCGAGAGCACGACGACGACCGACCACGAGGAGATCCGGAGCTGGGTCGAGCAGCGTGGCGGACGCCCGGCTCGAGTACGCGACACCGAGCGCGGCGGCGGCGCAGGGATCCTTCGGATCGACTACCCCGGAGTGGGCGACGAGGAGTCGCTCGAGGAGATCTCGTGGGACGAGTGGTTCGAAGCGTTCGAGGAGAATCGGCTCGCGTTCCTCTACCAGGAGGAGACGAAGGAAGGCGAGGAAAGCCGCTTCTCGAAGCTCGTCTCCCGGAACGGCGGTTGAAGCAGCTCGTCGGTGCCTTTGCGCGCCGCGCGCCGGCGATCGTCGGCTCGAGCGGCGCGTTCGTCGGCGTGACCGCCGCGACCTTCGTCTGGATCGCGCTCGGACCTCTTTTCCGCTTCTCCGACGGCTGGTTGCTCGTGCCGTCGGCCGGTGCATCGATCATCGCGCTGATCCTCGTCGTGCTGCTGCAGTATTCGCAGAACCGGGACACCGTGGCACTGCAGCTGAAGCTCGACGAGGTGATCCGTTCGGTCGGCGAGGCGCGAACCGACCTCCTCCGGCTCGAGCGCCTTTCGGACGAGGAGCTGGCGGAGATCCAGACGGAGTTTGACGAGCTGCGCGAGCGGGACCCGAGCTAACGGCGCCCGCTGGCCGCGTCGAGCTCGGCGCGGACGTGGTCCGGAAGCCCGCGCGGTCGGCAGACCCATAGCTGGTACCCGGGGCGGCCGACGACGATCAGCCCTGCCGACCGGAGCATCGCTTCGACGCAGGCGTGGCTCGGAGCCCACCAGTTCGTCGGGTCGTCCGCAAAGCGGTGCTCGAGGAAGGCCATCTTCGGCCAACCGGGATCGAGCAGGGTCTCGCGGGCGTCGAACGGGAGGTCGCGTGGCGGCTTCAGCTCGTCGTCGCCCGGCATCGTGAGCGTCTGCAGGACGAGGAGGCGCTCGGCCTTCTCGGCCAAGAGGTCGAGGGCGAACAGCGGGTGTCTGAGGTGGTAGAGGACGCCGAGGAAGAGGACGAGGTCGAACCGCTCCGCGTGACGAGCGAGGTCGTAGACCTCGAGTTGCTCGAACTCGACACGGTCGGCGAGGCCGAACTGCTCGGCCGCCCATCGGGCCTGCCGAAGATAGTGCCGGTCGGTGTCGATCGCGAGCACGTCAGCACCGCGCCGCGCCAGTGCGAAGCTGTAGAAGCCCGCGTTGCAGCCGACGTCGAGCGCAAGCCAGCCGGTCAAGTCCTCGGGGAGCGACGACGCAAGCTCCCACCACTTGACGCGCGGGAAGTCACCCAGCGGGTGGTCGGCGGCCGTCTGATGTCCCGAGGGGAGATGGAGGTTGTGGAACCACGGTGCGAGCTGCTCGATGTCGCGCGCGATCGGGTCGGCCGCCGGATGGCGCAGTCCGTGCGACTCGAGGGTCATGCCGCAATCACCGCGAGGGCCCGCACGTGCGTCTCGAGCTCCTCCGCCCGCTGCTCGGGCGTGTGCTCGGCCAGGACGCGCCGCCGCGCTGCCTCACCGATCCCTCGAGCTTCTTCCGGCGACGACTCGCGAACAATGTCCACGACGTCCTCCGTCGACTCCGCCACGAGGATCTCCGAGGCGGGACGGAAGAAGTGGTCGAGCCCGTCCCAGGGGTCCGAGATGACGGGGGTGCCGCACGCCGCCGCTTCGAACAGGCGCACGCTCGGCGACCAGCCGGCGCTTATCATCTCCGACCTCGTGACGTTCAGCGTAAACCGCTGCCGTGCGTAAAAGTGCACGTGCTCGCGCGGATCGACGTGGTGGATCCGCGCGACGTTCGGCGGCCACGCTATCTCCGGCGGGTACTGCGGCCCGGCGACGACGAAGTGCTCGTTCGGTAGGCGGCGCGCCGGCTCGATCAGGAGCGACTCGAGGGCGGGCTGCCGGTCGTCGCTGTACGTGCCGATGTAGCCGAGGAGCCAGCGCTCCTCGGCGTCGACCGGTCGGTACGCGTTCGTGTCGGCCATGCAGTAGAACGGGCTGGCGCGGCGCGCGCCGAACTCGCTCTCGATCCGCTGGAGCAGGGGCCCACCCGTGAAGGAGAGGTAGAGGTCGAACCGCGGCACGAGCGCGGGGGAGAGGTATTCGTCGTCTCCCTGCTCGAGCTTCGCAACCGTCACCGGGGTGTCCATGTCCCAGAAGACGACCGGTCCCCGCGCGACGTCGAGGGCCCATTCGGCGACCGCGACTCCTTCCGGGACATAGGAACCGATCATCACCAGCTCCGCCTCACTCACGTCCGCGCCGAAGCGGGCTTTTAGCTCGGCGAGGGATCCGTAGAGCTCCACCCTCCCCCACGGGGGTGCGGGAAGATCCCGCCGTGTCGCGTACCACGGTACGTCCCGCTCGAGGAAGAGGAGGTCGTGCCCGCGCGCGTCGAGCGCCCGCACCAGCGCGCGGTAGTTCGTCGCGTGCCCGTTCCCCCACGAGGACGTGAGCGAGAGGCCGAGGAAGACGATCCTCATGCGGCCACCGCCGCGCTGTTGAGGATCCGATCGACCTGCTCGGCACGGTGGGCATAGGTGTGCTCGAGGAGGAGGCGCCGACGGGCTGCTTTGCCGATACGTGCGGCCAGCTCCGGCGACAACTCGTCGAGGATCGCGGCGACCGCTGCGCCGGACTCGGCGACGAGCACCTCCCGGCCAGGCTCGAGGAACTCGTCGATGCCTTCCCAGGCGTCGCTGATCACGCACGCGCCTGCTCCCGCCGCCTCGAAAACGCGAGTCGCGGGTGACCACCCGTTCGCCGCCATGCTTTCGCGCAGCACGTTCAGCACGGCGCGCGGCGTGGAGTTGAAGGGGTTGTGCTCCCTCGTCGAGACGTGGCCCGCAAGGTGCACGTTCACGGGCAGACGGCGGTCGTCCCAGCCCGCGCCCGCGAGCAGGAAGCGACGGTTCGGCGCGAGCTCCGCGGCGCGCAGAAAGAACTCCTCTACGCGCGCCTCGCGGTCGGGCAGGCGGTTGCCGAGGAAGGCGAGATCCGCGAAGAAGCGAGGATCAGCCGGTACGGGGTGATGCGTCTCCGGGTCGAGCGCGTTGTACACCGGCACGCAATCACGAGCGTTCAGCGCGCGGTAGCGCCGCACTACGGGCGTGCCGCCGCCGTAGGTGAGGACGACGTCGTACCGGGGAACGAGCGCGCGCAGCGGGTCGTCCTCGTTCGCCTCTAGCCGCGCCAGCGTCGCCGGCGCGTCCACGTCCCAGAAGACGGCGAGGCCGTGGTCGCCGACGTCGAGCACGGCCTCGTCCAGGAGCTCGTCGAGGACGCCGACGCCGCTCGCCTTGACGACGACGTCCGCGCCGCGCGCTCCGTCCAGCGCAGCGAGCGCCCCTGACTCGCTCGCTTTGTACACGACGACTTCGGCCCAGTCGGGATCGGCCATGTCGCGGTGAGCCTGGCGCTCGAAGGCGTCGGGCTCGAAGAAGGTGATCCGGTGGCCGCGCCGGTGCAGCTCCTTGAGGAGGCCGCGGTAGTAGGTCGCGGCTCCGTTCCAGTAGGCGGAGACGAGGCTCGAGCCGAAGAACGCGATCCTCACGAGATTGTCCTTGCGACGACGTCTTCGTCCGCGGCCGTCTCGAGCCCGAGCTCCGTCGCGATCCCGAGCAGTTCCTCGACGCGATGGCCGCACGTGTGCCGCTCGAGAATCGTGCGGCGCCCATGCTGGGCCAAGTGCCGCGCGAGCTCTCGGTCGCGCAGCACGCTTTCGATCATCGCGCGCATCTGCTTCCCGTCGAGTGCGACGAGAAAGTCTTCGCCGGGCTGGAAGAGCGCCTCGACGTCGTCCCAGCGGGAGCACACGAGCGGGATCCCGCAAGCGAGCGCCTCGAACGGCCGGATGGTCGGGATCCCCGGCAGCGCGTCGACGTATGGACGGCGCGGAATGTGCACCGTAACGGCGTGCCGCGCGAAGATCTCCGGGACGCGGTGGTTCGCGACCCAGCCTCGGTACGGGAGGCCTGCCGCGGCGATTGCACGTCGCGCGGCCGCTGGGTAGCGGACGCCGAAGACGGAGCCGGTGAGACCGAGTGCCCGCGCCGGCTCGAGCAGGAACTCGGCCAGCTCTGCGGTTCGCTCACCGTCGCCCCAGTTGCCGATCCAGACGAGGTCACCTGCCCGCTCGCGGCCGAGGAGCGGCCGGAACACGCGCACGTCCGCCGCCTCGTGCCAGGTCCACGCGCACTCCGCCCACTCCCGGCGGACGTAGATCTCGCGGAGCACCTCACCGTAGGTGAGGACGCCGTCGTAGTGGCGCAGGTCGTACCTGGCCATCTCGCGGGGTTTTGTCGCCGACCGGTGGTGCGTGTCGTGGAAGAGGAGGCGGAAGGACCGCGAGCGAGCGCGGCAGAGCCCGATCCGGCGCACCAGGCGCGGGTCGTTCCATTCGTGGACAAGCACGAGCTGAACGCCGTCCGTCGCCTCGTCCACGTCGAGTGCGTCGAGGTCGTACAACGTGCTCCTCAGCTCCGGAAATGCACGGCGGAACTCGTCGATCGGCTGCGTTCCGCACTGCGCGGTCAGGTTGCGCCGGCTCCAGCCGTCGCGCGGCTCGAAGATGCGCACGCTGTGCCCGCGACCGATCAGCTCGCGCGCGACCCCGCGCAGGAAGTGCGCGTTCCCGTGGTTCCAATCGGAGACGATCGAGTGGCAGAAGACGGCGACCCTCATCCCGTTTCCACCCGCTCGCGGCGCAGCACGCGCCGGTAGCCGGAGACGTACGACGCTGCCATCCGTTCCGTCGAGTACGCCAGTGCGCGACGGGAGGCGCGGTCGGCGTATCCGGCGCGTAGGCTCGGTTCGTCGATCAGCGACCGCAGCGCGCGTTCGAGCTCGTCGTCGTCCTCCGGTGAGACGAAGACCGCGGCATCGGGCCAAACCTCGCGGAGGCTCGGGATGTCTCCGAGCACGAGCGCGCAACGGGCGAGGCCCGCCTCGAGAGCGGCGAGCCTGAACGGCTCGTAGCGCGCCGGTGCGGCAAAGATCGCCGCGGCGCCGAGCGCTCGGTCGAGATCGGCGCGGCTGAGGCGGCCGAGCGCCTGCACCGTGCCGGCGACCGCGCCGTCTCCGGCCACCGCGACCGGCCACGGGAGGCGCGGCGCCACCCGCACGAGCGCCTGCACGTTCTTCGCCTCGTCCCACAGGCGTCCCGCAGCGAGGATGAGCTCCTCCTTCGGGCGCCGCGGGAAGCGCCGCGGCGAGCCGTTGGGGATGACGAGCCGGGGGCAGGTGGGCTCGTAGAGGCGGATCAATTCGTCGAGCATTGCCTCCGAGGGTGCAATGAGGAGATCCGCAGCCGCGAGACCCGCCTCGACGGCCTCCCCGTAACGCGTCCACTCGTCGCCGGCGGGCGTCCCTCGGACGGCCTGGTGCCAGGACAGGACGTCGGAATGGGCCACGACTACCACCGGGACACCCCATGGCAGCACCGCGTGCGCATATCCGTTCAGGTGGACGACGTCCGGCTCGATCTCGTCGGCGATCCCGAGCAGCCACTCGCCGGCCCGCTCGACGTCCGCCCACGGGTCGCGCATCCATTCGAGCGCGTACGCGCGCGCGTCAGCCCGCTGGATCCGTGTGGCGCCGAGCTCCGCCTCCTGGTCGGGGCGCAGCGCGCCCATCGCGGCGACCGACACGTCGACGTCCTGTTCGGCGAGCGCATCCGCGAGGTCGAGCGCGTACGTCCAGACGCCGCCGACCGTGTCGGTTGTCATCAGCACCTTCATCGCGC
>JALZEM010000190.1 GCA_030862005.1 Actinomycetota bacterium
CCCGACTGGGGCACCATGGTCGCCGAAGGACGGAACTTCGTCGCGACAAACGCGTGGGCGGCGCTCTTCCCGGCAGCCGCGATCGCGACGCTCGTCGTCGGGCTCAACCTGATGGCGGATGGCATCCGCCAGGAAAGCGCGCGGTACCGCTGATGGCGACGGCAGCAGCTACGTCTCCGCGAACGGCGACCGAGCCCGTCCTCAGCGTACGCAACCTCGCGATCAGCTACTCAACGCGGAAGGGCGACGTGCCGGCGGTCCGGGACGTGACGTTCGACCTGCGCCGCGGGGAGACGCTCGCGATCGTGGGTGAGTCTGGCTGCGGGAAGAGCACCGTCGCCTTCGCGCTCATCGGCTTCCTCGGGAAAAACGGGAAGATCGCGGGCGGCTCGGTCGAGTTCCTCGGCCAGGACCTCACGGGTCTCGACGAGACGCAGCTCCGGCGCATCCGCGGCAACAACATCTCGATGGTCTATCAGGATCCGACCTCCGCTCTGAACCCGTCGCTCAGGGTGGGTACGCAGCTCATGGAAATCCTGACCGAGCACAACGCGGAGTGCAGCGAGGAGGAGGCGTACGAGCAGTGCGTGACGATGCTCGAGCACGTCCACATGCCCGACCCGCGCAAAATGATGGAGCGCTACCCGCACCAGCTTTCGGGAGGTCAGCGGCAGCGCGTGATCATCGGCGGTGGGCTCCTCAACCGTCCGGCGCTCCTGATCATGGACGAGCCGACGACCGCCCTGGACGTGACGATCGAGGCGACGGTCCTCGATCTCGTCCAGGAGATCAAGGAGAAGTTCAACACCGCGGTTCTCTTCATCACGCACGATCTCGGCGTCGTCGCGCGCGTCGCCGACCGGGTCGCCGTCATGTACGCCGGCGAGGTGGTCGAGGAGGCGCCGATCAAGGACCTCTTTGCGAACCCGCTCCATCCCTACACACGCGGCTTGCTCGCGTGCATCCCGCGCGCGGGCGCGTTCAAGCGCGAGACGGTGCTCCAGTCGATCGTCGGCGTCGTGCCGCCGCCGAACGCGCTGCCGACCGGCTGTTCGTTCGAGCCGCGATGTCCGTTCGGGGACCAGCGCTCGCGGGACGAACATCCAGAGTTCCGGCAGCTGAACGGAAGTCACTCGGTCCGCTGCCACCATGCCGAGGAGATCGAAAAGGGCGTGAGGACGGCCGACGAGACGAAGATCCATGTCCCGGCGATGGCGATCGCCGAACCCGGGGAGCCGGTCTGCGCGGCGGAGGATCTGAAGACGTACTACACCCAGAAGGGGCGGGGCTTGTTCGGCTTCGGCGAGAAGTCCGTCGTGAAGGCGGTGGAAGACGTCGACTTCACCTTGCGCGCAGGCCAAACGCTTGGGCTCGTTGGTGAGTCCGGATCGGGAAAGTCGACGGTCGCGAAGGCGATCCTCGGCCTCGAGCCCGTAACGGGCGGCCGGATCGAGTTCATGGGTCTCGAGCTCGAGGGCACCGTGGGCGCGCGGGCGGCAAAGACGCTGAAGCTCCTGCAGATGGTCTTCCAGAGCCCGGACGCGACCCTGAACCCGACAATGAAGGTCGGCTCGACGATCGCCCGGACCGTCGCCAAGCTCTCGGACGTCCCGCGCAAGAGCGTGCGCGGGCGCGCGATCGAGCTACTCGACGCCGTCAAGCTCGGCGAGCGCTACTACGACCGGCTGCCGCGCCAGCTTTCGGGCGGCGAGAAGCAGCGCGTGGCGATCGCTCGCGCCCTCGCCGGGAACCCGAACCTGATCGTCGCGGACGAGCCGACGTCCGCGCTCGACGTCTCCGTTCAGGCGGCCGTGCTCAACCTCCTGCTCGAGATCCAGGCGCAGAACAACACGGCGTTCATCCTCATCACGCACGATCTCAACGTCGTCCTCTACCTCGCCGACTGGATCGCCGTGATGTACCTCGGCCACATCGTCGACTACGGTCCGCGCGAGGCGTTCCTCAAGCCGCCGCATCACCCGTACACGGAGGCACTCCTCTCTGCCATCCCACTTCCCGATCCGAGTGTCGAGCCCAAGAAGGTCCGGCTCGCCGGGACGATTCCCTCGGCGATCGACCCTCCGAAGGGATGTGTCTTCAACACCCGCTGCCCGCGCTACATCGGCGAGATCTGCCACACGGACCCGAAGATCCACCGGCTCGAGAACGGTCAGATGATCGCCTGCCACCACGACATCGAGTACCTTGCCTCGATCGATCCGGTGATCGACTTCGCCGAGGTTCAGGAGCCGACGCTTCTCATTCCGTAATCCGGCGGCCGGCCCGAGCCGGACGATCGAAGGACGATGATTCGGAGCCAGATGGTGCAGACCCGTACGGAGGTCCTCGCCGAGCGCGGCGTCGTCTCGGCGGGCCACATGCGCGAGGCCCAGGCCGGCACTCGGATGCTCGAGGAAGGCGGAAATGCGATCGACGCGCTCGTCGCCGCCGCGTTCACCGCGTTCGTGATCGAGCCCGCGCAATCGGGCCTCGGCGGCTACGGGCACCTGGCGATGTTCCTCGCCGAGCCGGGCGAGTTCGTCACGGTCGACCACTACGTGCGCGCGCCGCGCGCCGCACGCCCCGAGATGTTCGATCCCGACCCGGCGCAGCCGACGATGTACTACGGCTGGCCCCGCGTCGCCGGCCAGCGGAACGAATGGGGACACCTCGCCGCGGGCATCCCGGGCGCGGTCGCGGGCCTCTGCGTCGCGCAGGAGCGATACGGGAAGGTGCGGCTCGCACAGGTCCTCGAGCCGGCGATCGAAGCCGCAGAGGAAGGAGTTCCCGTCACGTGGAACCTCGTCCTCGCGATCGCGGCTCGGTTCGAGGAGATCCGAAGCCTGCCCGAGGCCGCTGCGCTTCTGCTCCGCGACGGCAAGCCGCCACGGCTCCCGTCACTCGACCGCGAGGGCGACCGCCTCGACCTGTCAGAGCTCGCCACGACCCTCCGGCGCATCGCCCGCGAGGGTGCCGCAGGCTTCTACACCGGGCCGGTCGCCGAGGCGATCGAGCGCGAGTTTCGCGCGCACGGCGGGTTCCTAACTGCGGACGACCTGGCCACGTACGAGCCGAAGATCCTGCGCGAGAGCCCAGCGACCTACCGCGCCTTCTCGTACGTGACCGCGAACGACACGATCGGCTACGAGGCGCTGAACATTCTCGACCATTTCGACCTCCCGCGGTACGGGCCCGAGAGCGTCGAGTTCCGCCACCTCGCGGCCGAGGCGCTCGGGCACGCGTTCGCGGACAACATGACGCACTACGGCGATCCGGACGTGACACCCAGTCCCGTCCACGGGCTCGTAAGCCGCGGCTTCGCAACGGAGCGCGCCGCGGGGATCGACCTCGAGCGAGCCGCGCCCCGACCGATCGTCGCCGGCGATCCGTGGGCATATGAGACCGCAGGAGCGCCGTCCGGAGGGCTCGCAGCGGCGCCGTCCTGCGGTGGGACGCATGGCACGACGCAGATCGCCACGGCCGATCGCGACGGGAACATGGCCGCGCTCATCACGAGCCTCTCGAACGCGTTCGGCTCGCTCGTCGTCGTCCCGGGGACCGGCGTGATCCTGAACGACGGGATGCAGAACTTCGACCCGCGTCCCGGGCGGGCAAACTCGATCGCGCCGGGAAAGATGCCGATCTTCGCGGTCCCGGCCATCGTTGCGACGCGAGACGGGAAAGCGGCGTTCGCTGCTGCCGGTGCGGGCGGCTACAGGATCACCGCAGGTGTGATCCACACGATGCTGCACGCCCTCGACTTCGCGCTCGGTCTCCAAGCCGCAGTGGATGCGCCGCGCGTCCACTGCCAAGGCGACGAGACGTTCGTTGACTCACGCATTTCCGCGGACGTTCGCGAGCGGCTCGCGGAGATGGGCCACCACGTCGTCGTCCAGGAAGAGGTTCCCGGGAGCTTCTACTTCGGGCGCGTGAGCGCGGTCGCGCGCGACGCGAAGACCGGAATGCTCCACGCGGCGTCCGGCCCCGCGTGGCACACGGCCGCCGCCGGCGCGTGAGCTAGTTCCATACTGTTCGTCGGCGTTCGACGCGAAGGACAGCGTGGTCGGAGACGAGGCGCGGTGCCGCTTACACGCTGGTGACAGACCTTTACTTCGGGTCTGAGCGGCGATCGGCGGAAGCGGTCACGAGCGGCTCGGGCTCGCGGTCGAACTCGGTGAGCATCCGCTCGACGTCGGCGATGCTCTCGCGGAGGGCGGCGCGGAGCTCCTCCGGCGGGTGAGCGAAATCGGCCGTCGCCGCGAACCGCTCGAGCTTCCGGGCGGCTGCGACGGCGGCGTAGCGGCTCCCCTCGACGAGCGCGATCTCGTCGCCGTCGACCCGCCGGAGCCGCGCGATCGTCGTCGCCGTCGGGTCGTCGATCTCGGGGTGGGGGGTGAAGAACGACCCGACGATCGTCATCCGCTCGTGCGGCTCCTCGAGCCGCGTCGCGCGGTGGAGGACGCGGTGGCCCTGTTGGAAGATCGCCCAGCCGGGCCCCGGGAACTCGGGGCTACGGATCCGGTCGGCCGGCAGCTCGCCGCCGCGCTCGAGCAGAGCCTTTCCTTCCTCGACGGG
>JALZEM010000193.1 GCA_030862005.1 Actinomycetota bacterium
AAGATGGACACCGGCTGGAACGTGACGGTCGCGGTCGTGGAAGTTCCTCGTATCCCGTCGACGACCGATGTGCTTGCCTCGTACGACGTTGAGCTCGACGAGGACGGCGACGTGCGCGCGTACCGCCAGATCCGAAGGTACGTAAGGAGCCAGCCGGAAAACGGCGGCGGAGAATGAGCACGAGACAAGAGGCCATGGGGCCTCAACACGGTGTTCCGGGTACCGCCGGAACGACGAACCTTGCCGAGATCCTCGAGCGCGTTCTCGACAAGGGGATCGTGATCGCAGGTGACATCAGGATCAACCTCCTGGACATCGAGCTGTTGACGATCAAGCTCCGGCTGATCGTTGCGTCAGTCGACAAGGCGAGAGAGATGGGCATCGATTGGTGGGAGCACGATCCGGCTCTGTCCAAGTCCGCCGGTCGAGACGCCCTCGAGCAGCGGCTCGACCGCCTCGAGAGCACCGTCGGGCTCGCGTCGGGCGACGACCAGGAGGAGCCGCTTCGCTCGAGCAGGTCTCAGCATGGCCGCAAGCGCTGAGACCGAGCGGCGCGACGACGACCGCGGTGTCTATGTGTACGGCGTCACTCTGGACATCGCTTCGTTTCCCGCCGGTGTTTCGGGCGTCGCCGACGAGTCCGTGTTCGCGATCCACGACGACAGAGTTGCGGCGATCGTCGGCCGCGTGTCGCTCGACGAATTCGGTGAGGAGCCGCTCCGGAGGAATCTGAACGACCTCGAGTGGCTGGAGCGCGTCGCCCGCACGCATGAAGCCGTGGTCGAGCGCGCAATGGAGCTCCAGACCGTCCTGCCGGCGCGGCTCGCGACCGTTTATCGCGGTGAGAGGGATGTCGTGCAGATGCTCGAACGCGAGCAAGAGCGCCTCGTCGCGGCGCTCGAGCGCGTCCGCGGCGCGCGCGAGTGGGGCGTCAAGGCATTCGCCGATCCGACGCAACTCGCCGAATCCGTTCGACGCTCGAGCGGCGAGGCAGCCGAGCTTCGGGCGGTCGCCGAGGCGAAATCGGGCGGGACGGCGTACTTCGCGTGGAAAGCGCACGACGAGTTTGTCCGTGAGGCCGCAGCGGAGACGAAGGAGCGGTGTGCGAGCTCGACGCACGACCGGCTTCGCGAACTCGCTGCCGATGCCCGTCTTCATCCGCTCGAACGAAGCGCTCTGTCGCGCGAGGAAGGTGAGCTGATCTTGAACGGCGCTTATCTCGTCCGTCTTGAGCAAGAAGACGCGTTTCGCATGGGCGTCCGGGGTCTCGAGTCGGAGCTCGCACCAGTTGGCGTCAGGCTCTACCTGACCGGCCCATGGCCTCCGTACAACTTCGCCGATCAGGCCGCGGCGACCGAATGACGGACTACCTGCCCGATGCGCAGAGGCAAGTCACACTCCTCGAGCTCGTCGACCGCATTCTCGACAAGGGTGTTGTCCTCTCTGGCGACATAACGCTGGCGGTAGCCGACGTTGATCTCGTGCAGGTAAGCCTCCAGGCGCTTCTTGCGTCGGCGGCGACGATCGAACGCGGGCTTCCGACCGCCGGGGGTCAAGGCCGGGAGGATGTCGGGCGCTAATCCGCGGCTCTACCTGTACGGGATCGCCGACGCGGCGGCCGCGCAGCGTTCCCTGCAACGTCTGAACAACGGGATCATCGCGATCGTCTCTGAGCGGGTCGCGGCCTTCGCACGATGGATGGATCCGACAGACGTCGTTCCGTCGGAGGACGCTCTGTGGCGCCACGAGACGGTCTGCGAAGCACTCATGAAGGATGGGCCGGTGCTCCCGGCGCGGTTCGGCACGACATTCACGACGCCGCAAGACGTCGAGCTGGCGCTTCGCGCTCGTGAAGGAGCCCTCGTCGCCGCGCTCGCGCGCGTTACGAACCGCGTCGAGCTCGGGATCCGGGTGTTCCTGCTTGCGCCGTCGGAGGGCGCAGTCTCATCCTCGAGCGAGGAGACTCCGGGCGCCGGGCGTGCGTACCTCGAGCGACGCCGCGCAACGGAAGAGCAGAAGCGGGCTGCTGCGACACTCATTCACGACGCACTCGCGCCCCTCGCCGCGGAGAGCAGCCGCCAGAGTCTTGCGACGCCGCAGGGCGTGATGACCGGCGCGTACCTCGTCGACGTGTCGGGCGTGGACGCGTTCCGCCGCCGAGTAGGCGCTCTCGAGGCAGAGTTGGCCCAGGTCCGCATTATTTGCACCGGCCCGTGGCCGCCGTACAGCTTCGTGAACGAAGATCCCGTTGGTTGACGACCCTTTGAACAAGATCCTTCATGCGCCGACCGACCTCGACGGTATCGCGCGCGACCTCGATCGGCTCGGGAACGCGTTCCCGTCGCGCGTCAACGCCGCTCCCGAGAACGTCGAAAAAGGTCTCGCACAGCTCGTCCTCACGCTGATCGAACTCCTGCGGCAACTAATGGAGCGCCAGGCGCTCCGACGCATCGAGCAGGGTTCGCTTACCGACGATGAGATCGAGCGCCTCGGGGTGACGTTCATGCGCCTCGAGCGGCGAATGAACGAGTTGAAGACGCAGTTTGGCCTCGAGGACGAGGAGCTGAACATCAACCTCGGCCCTCTCGGCGACCTCCTCTGACGCTTCGGGTGAAGCCGTATGCTGTACGTCCCGGTGACCGAAGGAAGGAGATCCGATGGCTTCTTTGAATGACGCAACCGCCGTCACGTCGCAGGTCACGGACCTGACGAGCGAACTGCACTCGCAGCTGACCGAAGGAGATGTCGACTTTGGGCGGATGGTCGATCTCGCCGACGCGATCAGCGAGCGCGCGGACGAGCTCGCCGCAGCATTGTCGGCCGTGAACGAAGCGCTCGAGGCTCGATTCGACGGCACGTCTTCGCAGTAGGCGACTACGCCCGCCACCGCAAAGGCTTCCAGACCTCGCGTTCGGCGCGAGCCGCGAGCTCCTGTACCCACGATGAGCTCGTGGCTTCGCCCGTGACCGCTGAAAGGAGACGCGCCAGGTCGTAGCCTGTCGTTTGCATTTGCGACCGCGGGCTCGATTGGATCGCGACCGACCAGCCGCCTCCCTGACGCGTGATCGAGAGCCGGCGACCGTCCGGTGCTCGAGCCTCCATGGGGCGGATCCTATTGTCGCCGCGACGCCATGATCCGCGCGCGAAGCCGACCTAAGCCCGCCCTTGCGTGGGAATGAGGGCGAGGCTACAACGTCTCGGCGCTCTAGCCTGCTTCTCCGCCCTTCTTTCGGCGTGGGCCCCGGAACGAGAGAAGCTTCTTTCCCGCAAGCGTGACGGCACCGACGGAAGCGCCGATCACGGCGACCTTTGCCGCTGTCCTTCCGGGCGAGTTCTCCGTGGTTGAGTTCTCCGCGTTCCGGTTCTCACCGCTGCCCTTCCGCTGCTTTCCCTCCTCATCGTCGCCACGCGATGTGGAGAGCTTGGCTCGCCGCATCTCGCGCGCCTCGGCGCGCCGCTTGTGAGCTTCCTCGCGTGAAGTCACTCGATCACCTCGGCATCGATCGGAAGATCGCGGCTCCGGCCGTCATACGGCCCGGAGCGCTTCCCGCAGCTCCTCCTTCGACATCTCGGATCGGCCCGGGATATCCGCCTCCCGCGCGCGCTCGAGGAGCTCCTCCTTCGAGAGGTTCTCCTCTGCGCGCAGGGCTTCCTGGAGCTCCTCCTTCGTCATGTTCGAGCGGCCTGCGATGCCGGCTTCACGCGCACGCTCGAGAAGCTCCTCCTTGGACGCCTCCGCATCCGACTCGACGGCCTTCTGCAACTCCTCCTTCGACATGCTCGACCGGCCGGGAAGTCCCATCTCCTTCGCACGCTCGACGAGCTCCTCCTTCGTCGCCTCGGCCTCTTCGGAAGCGGCCGTCCCGGACTCGCGACGGCGGCCACCGCGCCCGCGGCGTGGTCCTTCTTCTTCGTCCGCTTCCTCGCCGGCCACGGCACCGTGGAGACGCTGGTTCAGTGCATCGTCGATCGCGGCGAAGGTCGCCGCGAGACCATCCGCCGTCTCGCCGAGCTCGTCGGCTAGACGGACCATCTCCGAGAAGTCGCCTTGACCTCCGCTCAACTGGTCGTGCAGGCGCCCGGCGAGGTCGTCGAGCTCCTCGGTCAGCCGCGTCACTTCCTTCAACGTCGCCATTCGTCTCCTCCTTGGGCGTTCGCTCCGCAATGTGCCTTTTTACCTCAATTCCCAAACGGCGCGAGCATCCGCCGTACGTCGGTTTGCTGAATGGTGAAAGCTGGGACCGTGAACGATGCATACGAAGGCCCAAGACGTAAGGGAGGTCGGATGGCAGCGCGGGAAGAGAGTCGGAAGAAGCGGGCTGAGGAGCGGCAGAAGCGACGGAGCGCATCTGCACAGGACCGGGGGACGGAAGCCGAGGAGACAACAAGCGAGGACGACGAGGAAGAGGCGGAAGCGGAGGACGCCGGCAGCTCTGGTCGCGACGAGAGCGAGAGCGAGAACGAGGACGCACGCGATGACGCCGGGGACGGCGGCTTTCCGACTCAGGCAGTCGTCATCGCGGTGGCGGTCGCCGCTGGCTTGGGCGCCGCGGCGTTCCTCGCGCGTCGGAAGCTGCGGGGGCGCGATTCCGGTGCGGAAGACGATGCGAACGCGGAGGCGCCGGAACTGGATGAGGCCGACGAGGACGAAGCGCCCGAGCCCGACGCCGAGGGTGCCGAATCGGGTGATGCCGAGTACGAAGATCTCGAGCCAGAAGAGGACGCCGAGGACTGGGAGGAGGAGCCTGCCGCCGAGGCCGACACGGAGCGCGATGCGCCGGAAAGCGACGCCGATTACGACGAATACGAAGACGAGGAGCAGGACGACGGCGAAGGCGGCCACTCCGTCGCGAGCGAGGTTCGCGCGGCGGCGGCTGAGGCTGCGCTCGCCGCAGCGAAGGCGGCCGCAGACGTCCTGACCTCGAGAACAAGGCGGTGACCGGCTCGTACTAGTTCGTTCGCCGTCTCGGGCCGAACGCGCTCGGCGACGAACGAGCTCGGCCGGGAAAGCCTGTGCTTCGAGCGCCTGGCGACGGCGGAGGCGTCCCTTGTTGAACGAGCCTTGTACGCTATCGCCCAGCGCGAGACAAACGAGGAGGAGAAATGGCAAGACGGGGAGAGAATGGAGCGTCGAACGTCGCTGACGGAGCGACGGACGCTGCGGGAGGACTGACCGAGAAGATCGGAAACGTCACCGGCGGTAATGGGGTCCCGAAGAAGGTTTTGATTCCCGCGACGGTCGCGGCCGTGACCGCGGCCGCCGGATATGCGGCCGCACGTACCGCGCCGAAGGTCCGAAGCGCAGCCGTGTCAAAAGCGGAGGACGCTGCTCAGGGCGCGCTGGGCGAAGCCGAGAGCCAGGGCGGGGTCACGGGCATGGCCGCGAAGGTGCTGAAAAAGGGAAGCGAGGGTGGCGGTAAGGTGTCCGGTCTGGCCGGGATGGTCACGGAGAAACTCGGGGGCGGAGGCAAGGAACCCAGTGCCGGATGGGGCAAAGGTCGGCGCAACCCGATCCAGCGTTGGGTGGATGTGGCCGTCCCTGTTGAGACCGCCTACAACCAGTGGACGCAGTTCGAGGAGTTTCCGAAGTTCATGCATCGCGTCGTGAGCGTCAAGCAGGACGAGGAGGAGCGGCAGAAGGTCCAGTGGCAAGAGAAGATCTGGTTCAGCCGCCGCCAGTGGGAAGCTGAGATCACCGAACAGATTCCCGACGAGCGGATTGCCTGGCGGACCGTCAGCGGCACGAGCCATGTCGGCCATGTGACGTTCCATCGCCTCGACGACGAACTCACGCGTGTCATGGTCTCAATCGACTTCAATCCTTCCGGGATCATGGAAAAGATGGGTTCTGGCCTTCGGTTCGTGAAGCGAGCGGCTCAATCAGACCTTGCACGCTTCAAGGCATTCATCGAGACCCACGGTGAAGAGACCGGTGCGTGGCGGGGTCGCATCGAGGACGGTGAGGTCGTGAGGGACGTTAAGCCGAAGGAAGGCAAGCCGATCGAGGCGGAGAAGGAGCTCCACACGCCCGAGAACGTTGGCAAGGACAAGAAGCCGAAGCGGAAGAGCGGGGATGACGACGACTCGCAGGAGCGCCAGCGCCGTGAACGCGGAGAACGCGGCGGCAGCGAACGCCGTCCGTCCGAGGGTGGCACGCGCGAGCGGCGAGAACGGCAGGAGCGCCGCGAGCAACGCCGGCAACAAACGTCCGCCTGACGATAGCCCGGCTTAGCCCGGTTAATACGATGCCGTCGTCTCGGCGGCTTCCGGAGCGCGCTTAGTCGGATCAGTGGGCCGTCGGTTCTGGAACCCCGTTCGGTTCTGGAACCGCGTGCCCGTTTGACTCGACGCGCGCGGGCGCGAAACGACGCGGAAGCAGAGCCGTGAAGGCGCGAATGCGGCCGGGGTCGGTTCGAGTGAAGCCCGCGCCGTTCACGTCGCCGTCGTCGCTCGAGCTCGCGGCAATCTCTGGTTCGGCGCCGTGTTCGTCCACCGCCACGCGTTCTGATTCCGCAACGAGACCCGTCGCGACGGCTTCGGCGGTCGCCCGTGCCTCTTCTAGCACCGGACAACGTTCGAGCGACGCATTCAACTCGCCGAACGTCACCGCCACGTGGTCTGCGAACTCCGCCACCTTGTCCGAAAGCTCGGCCAGGCGTGCGAGGTTGGCTCTGGCTCCGGTTGCTTCTGAATGGAGTTCCTGTGCGAGCTGTTGAAGCCGTAATGCGAGAATCGTGACGTCTCCGACTGATGCCATCCAAGCCTCCTACCGTTTCTACGAGTGTGAAAGAGCAATCGGACGTCGCGACAACCCTCGCTGATGGCATCGCGAACCCTCCGTCCGATACGGTCATCGCCGCGTCGATTGCGAGCGGGACCGCTCAGGTGTGACGCCGCCGAGCGACCGACCGTTCGGGGAGCGGGTAAATGGGTATGACGCCTTGATCCGAAGCGGAGGAGGAGATATGGGTCGTGGTCGCAGAGGTCGAGGGCGACAACCGCGGCGGGCGCGTGAAGGTCTTCGTCTGCGTCGGCGCGAGCAGAAGCGTGCGCCGTGGGCGCGGATCGCAGCAGGAGTCGGCGGCGTCGCCGCAGCGGCAAGCGTCATGTGGAGGAGGCGTCGCCGGAACGAATCTGACGACGTCTCGCCAGAGGCCTAGCGCGGTCGAGTGCTCCATCAAGACATTCGGACGTAGGTGACGACGACGGCCGGACAGGCGACAGCTCTGCGCGGTCTTGCGAAACGCCTTCAAGGGCGCCGCGCCTCGCGATTCGAAGCCTTGATCGCGGCCGCCGGAACGGGCTTCGTCGTCTACCGTCTTCTCCGCTCCGGCTCGGAAAACGGCGCCGACGCAGCCGGCGGGAACGGGGAGCCCGACGACGCTTGACCTTCGGCGCCATTCACGGGTCGTCGTCAACATTCCGTGTGTCGTCTGCGCCTCGGCATCGGCGGCCTCGGCCGGTTCGCGGCCCCTACGAGCCACGGCACTGGGTCCCACGCGGGAGGAGCCTCAAAAAGGAGCTCCGCAGCCGATGACGAACGCGGAAGGATGCGGCGGCGACTTGCAGGGATGCGCGGTTACGCGTTCAGCCGCGGTGACCATGTTCATGCGTACTGGGTGGAGCGCTGCGTCGGTTTCACCGCCTTCGATTCGCGCGGCCGGCGGCTCGGTCGCGTCCGGCGCGTTGTTCCGGGACCGGGAGCGACCAGGCTCGAGATCAAAGGCGTAAAGAGTCGAATCGTCGCCACGACGACGGTCGAATCGATAGCGCCCCACGACTCCCTGCTCGTTATCTCCCACAACGGCGAGCCGGAAGACGCTGTCTACAGCGACCGGAGCGATTGGCGCGAGAACACACTCCCCTGGTTCGACATCGTCGCGTCTGACGGCGCGAGAACGGCCCGCCCCCCGATACGCGAGTCGAAGGACGCGCGCACCCATCCGCGGCGCGCGCGGCTTCACAGGGCAATCCGTTCACACGCCATCCGGGTATCCGCGGCGTGGACGACCTTCGTGGAGACGGTCAAGTCCGCAACAAGGGCTGTACAGCAACGCGGTGCCATTCTCAGGTCCTGGCCCGTGTCCGCTCAGCGAGCCCTCCGCCAGACCCTGTCACGACTGCTCCGCAACGTTGCCGCGAAGCTGGACGTTCAGCCGGACGACTGACGGACACGAGCCGCGGAAGGCGTGTCGTCAGCACCGGTCACGCAGGGGCCGCCGCGCGACTGATCGAGCCGTGCGTGATCCCCGACGACCGCCGCATGGCGCTGTCGGAGCGTTAGCGGCCGGTCGGGTCGCTACGCGTCTCTTGCCGCTCCGCGTCGATTTCTGCGCCGAAGAGAAGCGCGAGCGCCCCGAGCCAGAGCCACGTCAGCGTGATGACAACAGCCGCGAGCGAGCCCCACGTCTTGTTGTACGAGCCGAACTGACTGACGAAGAATGCGAAGCCGGCGGAGGCGACGAGCCACGTCAAGACGGCTCCGGCGGCGCCTGCGGAGATGATCCGCCATCGCGGTTGCTCGACGTTCGGGGCCAACCGAAGGATCGTCGCAAAAACGACCAGGAGGCCGGCGATGAGTATCGGCCACTGTCCGAGGCGCCACGTCCACCGGACGATCGTCTCCGCTCCGATCGAATCCCCGACCCACACCGACAGCTTCGGGCCGAGTATGAGAATGCCGACGAGCAGAGCGAACGCTACGAACGCGCATGCGACGATTGCCAACCCGAGCAAACGCTTCTCGACGAACCCCCGGGTCTCGTCGCGCCGATAGACGGTGTTGAGCCCCCACATCAAGGTTTGAGCGAAGCCCGTCAACGACCAGATTGCAAAGACGCTACCGACCAGCACGAGCGCGATTCCGGTAGTGGCGCGTTTGTCGACGATCTGGGTCAGGCTGGTCTCCAGCAGGCGCGCCGCCTCCGCCGGGGCGACGGTTTCGAGTTTCCCGATGATCGTCCGTATCGCGCTCGCGCTTGCCACCAGGCTGAAGATGCCGACAGCAACGAGGAGGACCGACGGGATCGCCAAGAATGCGCTATATGCGAGCGCAGCGGCGATGCTCGTGATGTTGTCGTCAAAGGCTCGTCGTGCTGCAGACGCGACCGTCGTGGCATGCTGGCGAACCAAACCGAGTCGAAGATATTCGTGCAAAGAATCGTGCGGGAGCGGAGGACTTCCCCGCAAGCTTCTCCAATCCGGCGGCCGAGTGCATCGATGACGGCGGGCCCCTCGCCGCCTCGCCACGGAGACACCCTTGGAACGTGCGAACCTCCGGACAGCGACCACGCGTACCACTACCCGAGTCCCGCGTGGTCATCCTCCGACGCTTCGTTCCGAACCTGAGTGTTCGTCGCCTACGTGAGCTTGTCGACGGCCGAGTAGACGTACGCACCAGTGACGAGCGCCAGCACCAGAACGGCGATCGCGATCGCTGCAATCGCCAGCCGTCCCTCACCCCTGTCGCCGAGTGCGATTGCCGCTGGAGCGACCACAAATGGAACGCCGAGCCAGATGAGCGGCAGACTCAAAACGCTAAGGGCGGCGACGATGAAACTGGCACGACGCGGATCGCGCGTCCGCTGAACGACAAGTCCGAACAGCAACGCCGCAGTCACCAGGATAATCGCCGCGCTGATCAGGAACGCCGGCGGGTCTTCCAGTCCCGGATCATCACCGAGAAGGTGATCGACCGCCATCGCCGCAAGCCCCAGACAGATTCCGGCACTCACGAACGCCCAGTCCCGCCTCCGCATGGCCGAGGATCTTGACGACTTCAGCACAGACGGGGACTGCCGCCTGAAAACCTCGCTTGCTCGTGTGTCCACGAGCTAGGTTGCGCAAATGCCCGAGGACTTCTTCGGCGAGCGCGTCGCCGAACGCTACGACGAGAGGTATGCCTACCTGTCCGACTCTGCCGTCGTCGACCC
>JALZEM010000205.1 GCA_030862005.1 Actinomycetota bacterium
AGTTCGGATTAGCTTCAACGACGCACGCAAGGGCGTGCGAGAGCTCGACCTTACGGATGAGGAGGCAATGCAGCTCGGCGGACGTACCGTAGCGCGCCGTGGACGCAGACCAAAGAGCCAAAGCTAAAGCGACAACGCTCCTCACGGGTCGTGCGGCACGGTGCGCTCGATATTGAGCGATTGGGTCAAGCTCGGAGCGCAGTGAGTGCACTCATTGGCTCGTCCGCCGGGTGGTCCCCCGAGCACGTACGTCTCGGGCCGACGGCATCGATGGTCGGTTCTCCCTCTTCCGCGTGCGCCTGAAGCGTGCACCGCCGCAATCGTTGTACCGAGCGTTTGCTCACGCCACGCGCATGGCGACGAGTGCCGCGGCGAGCGCGACCGTCGCGCCGGTCAGAGCTCGGAGTGCGACCTCCTCCGCCTTGGCGAGATCCGAAATCGTGATGGGCTCCACCGATCCGTCGTGCCGTGTGATTGTGCCGGTCACGCGGGCGATGCCGCGGCGGACGTCCCGGGCGCGCGTGGAGAGATGACGCTGCGCGAGGCTGAGAGCGAATGCGAAGACTGCGGCTAAGAGCACCGCCAGGTTCACCGTCCCGGCGGCAGCGAAGAATCCGGTAAGGACAGGGAACGAGCCCCAGGAAAGCGCGAACCAAAAGTCGGTGTGGAAGCGACCGGCAAAGAGCTCGAGGCTGTACGCGACCGCGATGAACGAGCCCGCGGCGACGAATGCGCCGATCCACGGGTTGACGACGGCGGCGCCGACCGCGCCGATCGCGACTGCGAACACGAGCGAGCCCGCGCCTAAGGCGACGAGCACGGCGTCGGGTATTCGCGTCTTCAAAGGCCGCCCTTGAAGCTCGTCGAGCGCGTGTGCGCCAATGCCGACTGCAAGGAAGAACGCCGCCAGGGTCGGGAGCAGCCGGGAGAGCGAAAAAGCGGGTGTGAGAGCCGCGCCGATCGCGACGAAGGAGAGATGCCAGGCGGTATAGGGCGGATGGAGAAGGGTCACGTAGTCGCGCCACCCGCCTGAGCGCAGGGCGTAGTAGGCCGGGCGCGAGAGGTCAGTTGCCACGGTCGCCCCAGATCACGATTCCTCCGCCGAGACTAAGCGGCCGCGCCGCGACGCGCTCGAGTCCTGCCGCATGCCAGAGCGCGAGGAGCTCCTCGAGCGGATACTGCCGCCAGAACGCCTGGATGCTCGGGCCGAGGAAGCGGCCGACATCCCGCCAGCCGGGCGAGATGGCTCGCCCGAGCAGCGGCAGGCCCCAGCGCACGTACGCGCTCCACAGGGCGGTCACGCCGCGGCGGTCGGGGACGAAGAACTCGAGCGACGCGATCCGGCCTCCCGGCCGGACGACCCGAGCGAGCTCCCGAAGCGTCGCCGCCGGATCGACGACGTACCGAAGCAGGTACGTGAACGTGACAGCGTCGAAGCTTCCGTCTTCGAACGGGAGCTCTTCGGCACGCGCCTCTCGGAGCTCGATGCGCGCGCTTTCGCCGGCGCGCGCGACGCGGCGCCGCGCTTCCGAGAGCATGGCGGAACTCTGATCGACTCCGACCACCGAGCAGCCGAAGCGGCGCACGAGCTCGAGCGCGACGGCGGCCGTGCCGCACGCGACGTCGAGGACTCTGTCGCCGGGCGCGGGTGCGATGCGTGAGACGAGGAACGAGCGCCACCGGCCGTCCTGGCCGAAGGACAAGAGGCGCGCGTACCGATCGTACGTCTCGGCGACTGGCGCGAACAGTTGGAGCGCAGTTTGATTTCGCTCGGCGGGCGCGATCATCTGCCGGATGAAGGTTCGCTACGTGCCGAAAAGCCTAATCACTACCTTCGGCGCAGAGGCCAGGAGCTCTGCGAGCAGGACCCTCCAGGAGAAGGAGGCGGCGACGTAACGGACCGAAGCTGCCTCGAAGGTAGCCTTGGTGTCGGCTCCCGATCCGCGTCGTTCGCGCCTGCGGCAACGAATGGGCCCATGGCGAGGCTTTTTGCCGAGACGATCCGCCGTCCGCCGGTTGCCTCCGTCGCGCGGACGATCCGCCCGCGCAGGCTCCATCCTCAGTTGTCTGCCGTGGCTGCGTCGCCGGCCCAGGCGTGCTGCAGAAGTCCGCGCTGAGGCGAACGAGACCCAAATCTATAATCGCGGCCCTTGCCGAAGCAGCCCGCGCCGTCGATCGCAGATCAGCTTGAGCGCCGCCGCGGGGCAAGCGCAGCGGCGTGGAACCTGACGAACGAGGTGGTCGTCATCGGCGCAGGCGAGCCGATCCCCGTGCCGGGGCGCTATGACCGAACGTATCCCTTCAGGGCTCACTCGGAGTACCTCTACTTGACCGACCGCGAGCGGGCGGGCGGAGTGGTGACGTTCGACCCGCAGGACGGATGGGTCGATTTTGTTATGCCCGTGACGCAGCACGAGCTCCTGTGGGCTGGGGCCGAAGCTACTGAGGGATCCGTCCCCGAGGGAACGGTGCCGACCTCCCGGTTCCAGGAGTGGCTGGAGAAGCGCGCCGGTCGCCGTATCGCCTGCCTTGGAGCGCCGGTCGCAGGCGTGGACTCGGACGGGCAGCTAGAGGAGGATCTGCGCTACGAGCTCGACCAGGTCCGGCGCCCGAAGGACGAGGTCGAGATCAGCCGGATGCGTAAGGCTGCGGAGGCGACCAGCCGCGGCTTCGCAGCGCTCGCGTCGCTGGTCGCGCCGGGGCGAACGGAGCGTGAGCTGCAAATCGAGCTCGAGTGCGGCTTCATGCGCTCCGGCGCAGACGCGCTCGCGTTCGAGACGATCGTCGCGAGCGGAGCGAACTCCGCGGTGCTCCACTTCGCGCCGACCCAGCGCCGTGTCGGCGACGGCGAACTCGTACTCGTGGACGCCGGCGGCGAGTTTCGCGGCTATGCCAGCGACGTGACGCGGACGTATCCGGCCTCGGGCAATCTCGAGGAGGAACAGCGGTTTCTCCACTCGCTCGTCCGCGCAGCCGGAGTGGCCGCAACTGAACGCTGCACGGCCGGCACAGAGTGGAAGGAGGTACACCGAACTGCGGCCCTTGTGATCGCCGAGGGCCTCGTCGAATTCGGGCTCTTGCGCGGCGACGCGGAATCGTTGCTCGAGCAGGGCGCGGTGACGCTGTTCTTTCCGCACGGCGTCGGCCACATGGTCGGCCTCGGGATTCGCGATGCCGGCGGCGTCCTCCGCGGCCGCGAGACGCCGGAGCCAGGCTTCCCGCCGCTGCGTGTGGACCTACCGCTGCAGCCCGGCTACGCGATGACCGTCGAGCC